>CAYJHY010000493.1:0-1513 GCA_964369875.1 uncultured Mailhella sp. | reverse complement strand
TTTTGCCACAAAGTCTGAATTTTGGAAAAAGCACAGATTTTATAACTACGTTTGCAATTATGCAGAGCTCTTATATAGATTAGGTGTGTGGCTCATTATCATATAAAAAGTGAGGGCAACAGACGTAAAAAAAAAGACCCGTTTTACAACAGGTCTTTATATCTCTATGCGAGGCTTTCTATCTTTTGTAACAAACTTGTTTTTGCATCAAGTTTTTGTTTTTTTAGTTCTTTTATTTCTAATTCGTCTTCAGGAGTAAAAAAGGCCTTAGATTGAAGTTTGTCCAATTGTTTTTTCAGAACCGTATGTTGATCCCATAATTCTTGAAGTTCAGGATTGTTTGGTGCCAATGCTTCTAACTGTTTAATTTCAATTTCATCCATAATTCGTTCTCCATTTTCATCGTTATTCAAAAATAGTTAACCAGAAAGTTAATCTAAGGACTACTCTACACTAAACCTACATTGCTGTAGCAAACTGATACAGACTTTTGATAACTACACCTTTTAATAGTTCAATGAATATTAAAAGTACAACCGGAGATAAATCAAGTCCACCTATAAAAACAAAGGGGAACCATTTTCGAATGCGATATAAAACCGGTTCGGTCATCATTTTAAGAGTTCTGACAACCGGATTGTAGGGATCAACACTAACCCAAGACAACAAACAGGAAATCAAAACAACTATAGAATACATAGTCAAAAGTGAATCTAAAATACCTGCCACCGTAAGGATGAGGTTTCCAAAAACAAACATATAACCTCCGTGCACAATAACACGATTTACTATAACTTAGCCTTTGCACGGCAAAAAGTCAAGAAGCTATTTAATCGAGAAGCCAAACATGCATTTTTAGTTGCAAGTTTCTTTATGGAATCAAAACAAACAATACTTTTAGCTGATTTTACAACGTAAAGACTTAAACCCTTCAGCAAAAAGGAACTCTGCTTTGTCTGGGGGGAAGGTTTCGACAACGACTCCAAGACCAAAAACGGAATGATCAACGAGCATGTCTACGGTTGCTTCCAAATGCATAGAATAAGGAACAGGAGTGAGGGCATTTGTTTCTATGGCTTTTTTCCATGCAGCTTGAAGGTCTTGCAAAGTTTTTGCGGCCTTACTGATTTTTGCGGCAGAAGGAGCTTTTTTGGTGCTCGTCTTGCCTTCTGTAGCAGAGGAAGCATAGGAGGTCTTCGCCACCTTTTCTTTTACCGCTACATTTCTTTCTTCGCCCGCACGAACTCTCAATGTGGTTTCTTTTTTGGGTTCTTTCTTTTTTGCGGGAGGATAGTATTTATGTACACTTCCACAAGCACAACATTCCACTTTGGCAATTTCGTCTCCGAGCATAGAAACAATAATGTGCCCTAAAATATCTTTACATCTTGTACAACGAGCCTCTAGTCTTTCTCCTGGATTAAAACCCATGGTGTCCTCTCAAACATTTTAATTTTCAAGCAATATAAATATACTATAGCTTAAATAATTGCAGAACACAAATATAATTTAT
>CAYJHY010000492.1:0-1515 GCA_964369875.1 uncultured Mailhella sp. | reverse complement strand
CGCATGTTTGTTTATTAAATCTAACCTACATTATTTTATAAGCGAGAATTCTATTTTACTTGACTTTGTGTAACAAAAAGGTTCTATACAAATGAGTTAGGTTGTGTTTTTACAATATAAGACATTCATGCGTATCCAAAGACTAAAGCAGAAAAAGTAGTATAGTGAAAGATATAGAAAATTCATTTAGTTGAAGGTAAAAGAGGTTACTATGTACCACATAGCGCTTGCAGGCGACGAGAACTATTTAAAATTTTTAGCCGTATGTATAAATAGCATAGTAGTCAATACCGACCGGTTTAAAACGATTCAGAGTATTCCCAATTTGAATCTTGAAATTCATGGTAAAGATTATATTCAGCAAAATGAAGCTGTGGAAAATTTTGAAGAGAAGTATATTTTTCACATTCTAACGGATCAAATAAGCACGCATAGTCGTGAAAATTTTGAAAAACTGGAAAAAGAGCTGAATAAAACCTTTCCTCTTGAAATAATAATTCATGTTATACCTGTTACGGAGTTTATAGGTTTAAGAATGTGGAGAAATAGCTATTTGGCCTATTTTCGACTCGTAATGAACAGGATATTACCAAAAGATTTAACAAAAATTCTGTACCTAGATGGAGCTGACACACTCGTAAATTGTGATATTCGGGAATTATTTTCCTTGGATTTGCAAGATTGCTTCAGTGCTGTTGTACAAAATACAGCAGAGCAGAGTTTTATCGGGGCAGCATATAAAACCGATGATGATAATTTTAAAAACTTTTATTTTAACTCTGGTGTACTGCTTATTAATCTTATCAAATGGAGATCCCACAATATTGAAAAAGAAAGCCTGGAATACGTAAAAAACAATAATTTGGCTTTCCCAGACCAAGATGTTTTAAATAAATTATTCGGTAAAGAAATTATCTCCTTACCCTATACATGGAACATGATGATAAATAAGGAAAATCCACCCAAAAATCCAATTATCAGGCCTAAAATCAATCATTTTGCCTTTAAACCTTGGAAAAGTTCTCCCGATAAGCCCTTTTGGGTTTCGGAGCAAGGGGGATATTACTATCCCGATATAGATTTATGGTGGAAAATAGCCTTAGAAACCCCTTATTTTTGTGAAGATTTAAAGGCATACAGTCAAAGCAACTCATATTTAAAAAAAGTCAGAAGACAAGCAAAATTGGAAAAAATATTCTCAAATAAACATTCTTTTCAATATGTTTTATATAAATTTAATAAAAAACTAGAACCATATTTAAAAAAATTAGAAAAATTTCTAAAATTTTTCCGAACCAAAATAAGAAATCATAAACTCAAGAAAAGATCCGTTTAAACTGACTATTCAGCTTGCAAAGCCTGTTATGACGACAAAAGCTTGCATAAAAAACTCGTAATATATTAATTATATTACGAGTTTTTGTTATAAATCTCCCCACAAAACATTTAAAAACAACTTTATATTACAACAAGATACATCTCCCTGTCAAAATTTCCACATTATTTTTGGCACAG
>CAYJHY010000491.1:0-1518 GCA_964369875.1 uncultured Mailhella sp. | reverse complement strand
CTTTGAAACCATTCACGAATTATTTTTTTATTATTTCTGAAATTGGGCATTTTATACCTCGTAATTTTTTATTGTTACTAAATAATAATCGTTCTTAATAAGAAAGTCAAATATCCTTGTATCGCAAATTTTGTTTAAGGTTTAAATATAAAAAATTTCTCTGGGTAAGAAGGAAGTAAAAAAACACGGATAATATTTAAAAAACTTGGGCAATTCTCTTGACTTTTCAAAAATTTTGAATAATATATTTTCGACATTAGCTGGTCACAACTAACTTTGTGCAATGAGAGTGCGGTTAGTTATAGATAGTAATATTTTTAAAGAGAGGCATTTTCAATGATAACACGTTTCGGTACAGCCAAAGAAATGGTTTTGCAAGAAATTGAGGAAAACAACGCAGCTTTATTGCTTGCAATCGACCAAAGAGGTTTATACTTAACCAGCAGCAAATACATCGACAAAAACATTGCAGATCCTAACAGATCAAGCAGCCGTACTGTGATGGAACAAAGAATCAGTGCTTTGGGAATTGACTATAAAGCTATGTTTGAAGAAAACAAACACCTTATTCCTAAAATGCCTAAAGAAGTTGTGGTTAAAGTTAACCCACTTAAAGCTTCTAAACGTGCTGCTAAAGGTCGTTAAGCCTTTACCGTATTTTTTCTTAAAGCCCTTATATAAGGGCTTTTTTTTTTGGAAAATTTTAAATAACTTCATTAAAGTGTTATTTTTGGCTATATATTTCAAAGTGTACATATTTGATATACAAATATATTATCTATATTATAAAATAATACCCCAAGTGACAGATTTTCCTGCTCGTCAAGCTCCTGACTGTACAAAAAATCTCTAACGCACTTTTCTAATGTTTACAATACATAAAAAAGAAAATTTTCACATAATTTGACTAGCTTTGCAATTTATTTTATAGTTAACACCATGTGTATTTATGAAAATAAAAGTGATATATGTTAAGACAAAATAGACGAAAAATAAATCACAGGTTAAAAAGAGAGGACGTATGAAAGAAAATTTATTAAAAGCTATCGCAGATTATAAAGATCTTGTATTTGAACTACAAAAAGGTATGACAGAAAGGCCTGCTTATAGCCCTGCTGAAGTTGGTGGCGTCGGAGAATGGGAGAAGGCTTTATGGATTGAAGAGCTTGTGCGTTCTTGGGGAATTACAGATATTGTACGTATGGATGCTCCCGACGAGCGTGTGCCTTCCGGTAAACGCCCAAATTTGATTATTAACTTCAAAGGTAAAACAGACCGCAAGCTTTGGATTATGTCCCACCTTGACGTGGTGCCTCCCGGTGAAGAGGCTTTCTGGGAAAGCAACCCATGGGAAGCCGTTTTAGACGCTAACGACCCTGATATTATTCGTGGGCGTGGGGTTGAAGACAACCAACAGAGCATTGCTTCAGCCTTGGTTATGATAAAAGCCATGATTGATAATAATATTGTTCCTGAACTTAGTCTTGCATTTATGCTCGTGGCCGATGAAGAAACACA
>CAYJHY010000490.1:0-1524 GCA_964369875.1 uncultured Mailhella sp. | reverse complement strand
CAATGGCGTAAAATTTTGTTAAAGAACGCAAAAGCATACAGGATTTTGAAACTAAGGAAATGCTTGCACGTTCGGCGTTTTCTGCAACGTAATCAATAAAGGCTTCATCGAAAATCCAGATACAGTCTTGACGGCTTTCCACCCATTTTTTGCAAATTTCAAGAGGGATGTAGAGGCCTGATGGATTGGCGGGATTTGCTAAAATAATCACAGATTTTGTGGGAATATCTTTGATTTTTTCTTCAAGCTTTGCAAAATATGCTGACGGAACATCTTCTAAAGAACTATAATCTTTTTCAAAAGAAAGACTGTTATCAAAGGAATTATGTGCGCAACCTTCTATTTTTGTTTGCTTATCAAGAATAGGAGGTAAATCCGCCAATAAAGGAAATTCTTGCATGCCGAATTTTTGGGCGGCAATACTGTATTCACTGAATGCAGGTTCAAAGGTGCAAAGGGTTTGATAGCCTTCTTTGCAGAGAAGCTCAAGGGCGGCGTGTAGTACTTCATTGCTTCCATTACCAAAAACAATTTGCTCGGGTAGGATTTGAAAATGCTTGGCGGCTGCTTGTTTTGCTTCCTCGGCATTGGGTGAAGGGTAGCGTTCGCTTTGGTTAATCACTCGAAAAATACAAGCCTTTAGAAATTCGGGCATGCCTTCGGGGCGTATATTAACACTGAAATCCAATAAACTATCTATTTCACGCTGGCTTTGTGCGCTCAATTGTCTTAAGTCTCCGCCGTGGCGTTCTTTGCTGTTTTCCATCTTTAATCCTAAAAATAACTTTGCTTGTGGTTTGACTATATTGGTTTAATGTGATTTGTTTTTTTGTGCTGAAAGGCTTGCATTATACACTAACGTGGGGGAGCCGTAATATTTATACGTTTTCTTGGTTTGAATGCTCTTGGCTTAAAAAAACGGTGTGCATAAAATCCGCTACCAAATTGTATGGCTCAGGGATAAGTTGGCCGTTCCAACTGCGCATTTTATAGCTTTCGATGTGGCTTGGGTAGTATAGTATTCCTTGTTTTTCGTCTACAATCATATCGAAGCGTGGTAAATAACGTTGCTTTGCCTGTACTTTGAACTGTTGCAAAAGGTTTAAGGGCATGGAGTCTGGAACAAAATGTAAGTGGCAACCCACAGTAATGATTTTGTTTTTTGTTTGACTGGAGAGTTTTTGGAACTCTTCGTGATATATTTTTATTTTTTCTGAATTTTCTTGCATATACACATCAAGGGGGAACTCGTTGGCAGTCACCACTATTTGCAGTAAATAATCACGCCTAATCCTTCCTGTATGTTTTTGGGGAAGCAGTTTGTTGGCGATAATAATCTTATCGTCAACATAAAGAGTAAAATCATTCTTTTGTAAATATGTTTTACAGTCTCCAAAATTTGCCATGGGACTAAGCGGAAATTCTTGTTGGTATAATTTAGCGATATTTCTGTGGTTAAACAACAGCTGCACAATAATAGTATAGAGAATAACCACAAATAAGGCTATCCCCACCAAAATACTC
>CAYJHY010000489.1:0-1527 GCA_964369875.1 uncultured Mailhella sp. | reverse complement strand
CAAGAAAAATAAACCAAACCCACCTGACAGCTCTCTAAAAAATGCATTTTAGTCCTTGACAAGGAAGTTAAAATTCTCCTATACTCTAGTTTAGTTCAAGCTTCTAAGGCCTTTCTTTTATTGTTAAACGGATGTTTAGCAATCTTTATCTATCGATTTTTGTTTTAGAAATGCAGAGCATAATCCCTTTGCGTTATTGTTCATAGTGTCAAGTTCAACCATGCTTTTTTGCGTGTCAACTCGCTAGGAGAAAATAATGTCAAATATTCAGAATCAACGCACCTACGCACTTATCGGCACAGGCGGTGTCGGTAAAACTTCTATTGCCGAAATGTTACTTTTTCAAGCAGGCATTATTAATCGCCTAGGTTCCATTGAAGAAGGAACAAGCACCCTTGATTATGAACCCGAAGAAATTCGTCGTCGCGGTTCTGTTCAAGCGGGCTTTGCCGAATATACTTGGAATAAAAATAAACATTATCTTATTGATATTCCGGGTGATTCAAACTTCAATGGCGACACAAATTATCTTTTGCAAGCGGTTGATGCCGCAGTGCTTACCATAGACGCCATTGACGGTGTACGCCCCCAAACCAAAAAAATCTGGCAACAACTCAAAGAAGCAAAACTTCCCACCATTATTTTTATCAATAAAATGGACAGGGAACGCGCTAATTTTGATATGGCTTTTAATGGACTTTCAAGCCTTGATATGAAGCCTGTTGTCTTCTTTATGCCCATACTTGAAGATGAAAGCTTTGTGGGGTTAATCGATATTTTTGCGGCAAAAGCTCTTTATTTTAAGGAAGACGGGCAAACTGAACTCCGTGAAATCCCCGAAGAATTGAAGGATGAAGCCCAGCTTTTACGTGATATTTCCGTGGAAAACATTGCAGAATCTGACGAAGATTTAATGAATAAATACCTTGAAGAAGGTTCTCTTTCTGCCGAAGAAATTGATTCCGCCCTTCGTAGCGCTGTACTTGACGGTGAAATTGTACCCGTTGTGGTGGGCAGTGCCCTCAACAATAAAGGCGGTCGCAGAGTTTTACATCTTATCGACAAACTTTTCCCCTCCCCTCTCGACCGTGCCCCATACCTTGCAGAAGATGGCGAAAGCCGTAGCGCAAGCGATGAAAACTGCTCCGTTTTTGTCTGCAAAACCTTGCATGACCAGTTCTCAGGCCAAATTAACGTCGTGCGTGTTATGAGCGGAACACTGTCTTCTGATTCTATTTTGAAAAACTCAAGAAGTGAAGACAATGAACGCTTCGGCTCTCTTATTTATTTGAACGGAAAAATCCAAACACCTTGCAAAGACGGTCTTGAAGCTGGTGCCATTGTGGCGGTGGCAAAATTGAAAAATACCTCCACAGGTGACACCCTATCCGACGATAAGGCACCCTTTACCCTTGCTCCTCCAATTCTTGCGCCTCAGCTTATCACTTATGCTTTGGCACCGAAAGAAAAAGGTGAAGAAGACAAAGTTTACGCCGCCGTGCAAAAACTTCTTGATGAAGACGTCAC
>CAYJHY010000488.1:0-1546 GCA_964369875.1 uncultured Mailhella sp. | reverse complement strand
GGGGAAAACTCCCTTTTGTACACAAAAGGGGTTTTCCCTCTCCCAAAAACAAGAATATTAGTTCGCCATGCCCATAAGAGCATAGGTAAGTTGAGCTGTTGTAAAATCTGAAACAATACTGTCTTTTCTGGGGGCAAGTTCTACCACATCAAAGCCAATAAGGTTTCTGTTTTCAATGGATTTTTTAGCCAAATTGAGTGCCTGATACCACTGTAAGCCACCTGCAACGGGGGTTCCTGTGTCAGGTATAATAGAAGGATCCAAACCATCTACATCAAAGGTAATAAACACATTTTGTGGAAAGTTTGCAGGAATAAGGTTTTCAGGAATGGGGTTATTGGCTAAAAATTCAGCATCATAGGAAGTCACATTGTGTTTTTGTCTGGCTTCGTATTCCTCAAAACAGAAAGCACGGTTACCAAATTGAACAAGGGGTAGATTTAAATCAGCTACAGCACGACGCATAACGCTGGCGTGGCTCCAAGGGCTTCCTTGATAACTATCCCTAAGATCAGCATGAGCATCAAATTGAACAAGTCCAAAAATGCCGTATTTTTCTTTAAGAGCTTTTAATGCACCATAGGTTATAGAGTGTTCACCACCCAAAATAACAGGAAACTTATTCATATCAAGTATGGCTTTTGTGGCTTGATAAATACGCTCTAAAACCGTTGTGGCTTCTCCTTCACAATCAACCGGCATATGGGTAAAAATACCTTTATTGCCGGGGCAATCAACACCATTAAAGAGCTCTAACTGGTCAGAAGCGGCGAGTATGGCGTCGGGGCCACTTGCCGTACCTTGACCATAACTTACGCTCGCCTCATAGGGTACAGGTAACACATGATAAAAACAGCTTTGAGGAAAACGGCGGTCAACCTCTGAATTTAAAAAACGAAGATGGTATTCTTTCATAGTACATTCCATTAAAAATATTTACCAACAGATGGTTTGCAAAATCCTTAGACAGTAAGGCTTTCTTCTGAAAAGCTTTTTACTATTTTTTCTATCATTTGTAAACACGCGAAATCTTCCTCTTTTGCGTTTTGTACCACATAAAGAATTTTATCTTGATACTCGGGAAGTGCAAGACCTAAGGTCATAACCGCTTCATAGCAGTATACCCGTAATGGCGCATGATCACAGTAATTGTTATCGCCATCTAAGTCATAAATATAGGAAATTAAAATGTTATGATAGAGTTTTGCAAGGCCTGCACACTGTGCAAGACTTTGCGAAAAGGCTTGGGGAATCCCCCAACCTATATTTCCTGACTCTTCGTTCATATGCCAGATAAAACGACGCATACAAATCTGGGCTTGCTCTTTGTTTTCTACAAAAAGTATGGACATGCACTTTCCGATAGCATAAGCAGCTCTGTCTGTGATTTTGCCACTTTGGGGTAAACAGGCAAAAAGTGCATTGATTTTTTCCATTTGGCTTGCATGTTCCATTTCAGGAGGGAGGGGGGTTTCTTTTGTCCAAGTTTCGCTTTGAAACCATTCACGAATTATTTTTTTATTATTTCTGAAATTGGGCATTTTAT
>CAYJHY010000487.1:0-1547 GCA_964369875.1 uncultured Mailhella sp. | reverse complement strand
CAAATTAGCATAAGGGAGAAAAGCTTATTTTTGAACTAAAAATAAAATTTTCTCCCTTAATAAAATTAAGATATACTATTTAATAAATCTTATTTTTTAGATGCAAAACCTCTGATGCGAAGGCCTTGTAAGTGGATAAATCCGGCCGCATCTTTATGGTCATAGGTGGTGCATTCTTCAAAAGTTGCAAGTTCATGGCAATACAAGCTGTTAGGAGAGAAACGTCCAACAGGCCATGCGTTACCTTTGTAAAGTTTTAAACGAACTTCACCGTTTACTTTTTCTTGCATTTGGTCGATCAAAGCTTGCATTGCTTCACGCTCTGGAGCAAACCAGAAACCATTATAAAGAGCAGCTGAGTAGCGTGGCAAAATAGTAGCACGAGTTGCAAGAGCTTCCCTGTCAAGGCAAACGCCTTCAAGATCTTGGTGAGCGATGAAAAGCACAGTACCTGCGGGGGTTTCATAAACACCGCGAGATTTCATACCAACAAAACGGTTTTCAACCATATCAAGGCGACCAATACCGTGTTTACCGGCGATTTTGTTGAGAGCAACCATGATTTGTGCAGGAGACATCGCTTCATCGTTGATAGCGACAGCGTCACCTTTTTCAAATTTAATAGTAATATATTCAGGAGTATCGGGAGCTTGTTCAACAGGTACAGCCATAATATAAGAATTAGGGCCCGGCTCTTCCCATGGATCCTCAAGCTCGCCACCTTCAAAGCTACAATGAAGCATGTTTCTGTCTATGCTATATTGTTTACTGCTGGTGCTAAGAGGAATATCATGTTCTTGTGCAAACTCAGTCAAAGCGGTACGGGACATAAGTTCCCAACCACGCCACGGAGCAATAACTTTCAAGTCAGGAGCAAGCGCATTAATAGCAAGCTCAAAACGTACTTGGTCATTGCCTTTACCTGTTGCGCCGTGAGCAATAGCGGTTGCGCCTTCTTGACGAGCAATTTCAACCAAACGCTTGGAAATCAAAGGACGAGCAACGGAAGTTCCGAGAAGGTAACGACCTTCATAAAGAGCACCTGAACGGAGCATAGGGAAGATATAGTCCTTAGCAAATTCTTCACGCAAATCTTCGATATATGCCTTGGTTGCGCCTGTCTTAAGGGCTTTTGGCTCTACCCCATCCAAATCTTCTTCTTGGCCTAAGTCAGCCGTAACGGTGATAACCTCATAATTATGGTTGACTTGTAACCACTTAAGGATAACGGAGGTATCGAGCCCACCTGAGTAGGCGAGAATGACTTTTTCAACCTTAGACATAATTTTCTCCTTGTTTTATAACCAGAATGATGCAAAGAAATTATCTTGATAACAATGCCTCTATAATATAGTATACATTTTTGTTCAAGCTTGCATTTAGCAACACAAAAACAGGATTAACTTTAGATATTTTATGCCTTTTTGTAAAGTTTAATCTTAAGAAATTTTAAGCTTAGGTTTTAAGTTTTTTTTGGGGTTTTATTTTATGGGAGGGGGAAAACCCATTTTTTGAAAAAAATGGAGTTTTCCCCCGCCCAGACCCTC
>CAYJHY010000486.1:0-1547 GCA_964369875.1 uncultured Mailhella sp. | reverse complement strand
GTACTCATAAAGAACTCTGGGAGTGTTGTTATAAGACACTTTCCTCTAAAACGAAACGCCACCTTTTCCCCGAGGGTGGCGTTAGTTTTATTTTGCGTTTGTATAATATTGTTCGCAGTTCATGTTTATAATAGTTTAGAAGCCACTTCCCGTGATAAGTTGGATGACTATAGGGAGGGTGAAGAGCGAAACAATAGTTCCTATAAGGGTTGTGTTGGCACTCATGTTTATGAAAGTATTGTGTTTGAGCGCGATGATGCTACATATTACAGCGGTAGGCACAGCTGAAACAATAGGCATGACAATATAGTCGAGTGTTTTTCCATTAATCATATATATAAAGAGAGCCACAAAAAATGGCGTCATAAAAAGTTTTGCAAATAAAAGGATGAGGATGAGACGTGCGGATCCTTTTGGGCTTTTATGTCCGTCACGCATGGCTTTCAATTGTCTGTAAAGGGTTATTCCCAAACAAAAAAGAGCACAGGGGGCGGCAGTTGTGCCAATCATTTTACCGATTTCCAACAAGGATTTATGGAATGGCAAGGCGACAGGGCCGACCAAAATACCTGCACAAACAGCGATTAAAGCAGGGTTGGAATAAAGGCTTTTTGCAATGATGAGCAAAAGTTCTGTGATGCGTAATTTGTCTTGGTTTATGGTGTTGCTTAAGGTGAGTAAAACATCGGTGGTAATGAGATGTACAGTCAGAACAACGGTGGAAAGCCCTGCTATGGTCAAAACCTGTGGGTTGTCGGGGTAGAGTAGTTGAACGATAGGTATTCCCATAAAAGACGCGTTGGCAAAGCAAGCCACGAGGCCTGCCATAAGGCTTTCTTTCCATGAAACTTTGAGGAATAAAAAAAGCAGAGTGATGCTGATTTGTACCACAAACATCCCTATCATATTTCCTAACATGCCTCCAAAGGAAAGCTGTTCGGCGGTGGTTGTGGCCATAATATAAAAAAGGAGCATGGGCAGGCCAAACCAGTAGACAAAAAGATTTATGCTTTTGGCGGCTTCTTCGGGTAATAATTTTTTATACTCCGAAAAGGCTCCTATGAGAATAATTCCGAAAACAGGGATGAGGGTCAAAAAAATACTAAGCATGATTAATTCCGAGTTCACTGGTGTTATAAGATGGTGTTTGAAGTTTGTGAGTTTTTCTGTATTGAGTGATTATAGATGGCGCATGGTAAACGCTTATTGGTAACTATGCAATGATTTTGATTGTAACCGGAGTCATCGTTGAGAACACGTCATTCCAATTCTCTAAACATCTAAAAGTATGGTATAATAAAAAACATACTTAAAAAATGCACCGTCCCATTAGTAAAGTTTTTTTTGGAAAAAGGGAGGGGTTTGGAGGGGGAAAGGCTTTTTTGTTCACAAAAAAGGCTTTTTTCTCCCAATAATAAGCAAATTGGAATGACTTGTAATTGAGAATGTACCTATAGATTAAATTATTGCTTTTTTTTTGACAATGCAGTAAAAAAAGCTGTCTTGGTTCGTTTATACGGACATATTATTTTTTGGAGGCCATTATG
>CAYJHY010000485.1:0-1550 GCA_964369875.1 uncultured Mailhella sp. | reverse complement strand
ATACAGCAAGGTGAACGTATGTTTTCTATTGAAAAAAAATTAAATCTTCTTATCGGCAGTGTCTTGCTTGTGGTTGCCGCCATTATTATTGGCATAAACTCCTTTTATTTTGAGCGTACCATGCGCGATCAGTTGATTAATCAGCAACTCCCCTTGTTTTCTGCCGAGATTGTGGAAAGCGTCGACAGCCAAATATTAGAGGCAGGGCGAGCGATTAGCCTTGCGATAAAAAGCCCTCTTTTGCAAAACTGGATTGAAAGAGGCGAACCTAATGAAGAGCTTGATGATATTTATAAAATGCTCGAAAGCGTACTGACTACTTATGATGTGCTCGGCACAAACTTTGTTTCTAACCAAACCAAGCAATACACCGACCTAAACGGCAGTAAAAAAGATTGGGCGTACAAGGTAAGTGAAGCCGACACATGGTTTACAGGCTTTAGAGACAGCGGTGTTGACGGAAATGTTATCGTCTATGTAAACGACCCTAAATGGGGTTATAAAGCCTTTATCAATAGACGTGTGGAGCACAAAGGCAAATTTGCGGGACTTTTTTCTCTCTCCATTGATATACGCGAATTTGCAAAAGAATTGAGCGCACGGACCATAGGCGAAGAGGGCAACACATTTATTGTGGATGACCAAGGCCTTATCCGCTTGCATGCCGATACTAATGTTGTGAACAAGCATATTTCAAGTGTCTATCCCAATTACACCGACATCTTCCCCAGAATTAAAAATAGTGATAAACTTTCCGCCGAATACGACAAAGACGGCGACACCAGACATGTTCTGAGCACAAAAATCCCCGGTATGAACTTTTTCCTTATTACCGAAGCTTCCGAAGGGGAATTTATGCAAGAAGCCAGAAGTGCAACCTATATCAGTATTGGTGCTTCTGTTCTCTTAACCATAATTGCCCTATTGATTGTTTTTTCTTTGGTGCGTGGCATTGTTAATCCGTTGAAAGAAACCGCTGTTTTTGCTCAAGACGTCAGCAAAGGTGATTTGAATAAACAATTACCCATTGAAAGAAATGACGAAATCGGTGTTTTAGCCGATGCGCTTCGCACAATGGTTATTTCTTTACGAGAAAAAATCAAACAGGCGGAAGAAGCAGAGCTCGACGCAAGAAAACAAATGCAACAATCTGAAGTGGCGAGAAAAGAAAGCGAAACGCAACAAGAAAAAATTGCTCAAATTTTAACCTCCACCTTCTCCAGTTCCGAGGATGCTGTCCGTATTTCCTACGCCCTCAACGAAGCCGCAAAAAAGCTGGAGAAAGAAAACAAAAACATTATACTCGGTACGCAAAAGCAAAGCCAAGAAATGCACCACACAGCCAGAGCCTTAAATATTATGGTGGAAACCTTCCATAGTATTATGACATTGACCGAAACCGCCGCTCAAAAGGAGGAGCAGGCACAAAGTATTGCGTATGAAGGTCAAGGTAAGGTTCAAGCGGTTATGGATGCAAATACCAATGTGGCTGAAAGCGCCAACCTTATGCGTACCGCCATGAGTGAATTGCGTGAGCAAACCAAGGGCAT
>CAYJHY010000484.1:0-1559 GCA_964369875.1 uncultured Mailhella sp. | reverse complement strand
CCCATGTCAAAAACAGTATAATGGCGTAAACGATAAGGCTGATGTACTTGGAAATAAAAACATATTGCTGACATAATCATCTTCCATTCTTGTAAAAATTACTTATAGTTGTAGGCTCTTTTCATAAACATCGATGAGTTTATTGGCGGCATTTTCCCAGCGGATATGCTGCAACTCTTCCCTACACTGCTTCGTCATTTCTTCTGCTAATTGCGGGTGTGCAAGCACGGCGCAAATTTTATCCGCCATGGATTGAACATCCCAAAAATCAACCTTTAAGGCGTTTTGTACAACCTCGGCAACACCGGATTGGCGTGAAATGATCACGGGGGTATCGTAGGACATGGCCTCAAGCGGTGCTATGCCAAAAGGTTCAGAAACGCTTGGCATAACATAAAGATCGCTCATGGCATACATGCGATCCACATCTTCCCCTTGTAAAAATCCTGTAAAATGAAAACGATTTCCCATGCGCATTTGTGCTACCATACGAACCATACGCGGCAACATGTCGCCACTGCCCGCCATGATAAAGCGTACATTCGGCATGCGTTCCAAAACCAATTGAGCCGCTTGAATAAAGTACTCCGGCCCTTTTTGATAGGTGATGCGCCCCATAAAAAGAACATACTTTTCCTTTTCGTTATGAAGAGGAATATTGAGCTTAGAGCGCGATTCTTCTTTGGTTACAGCATTATGCACCACAGAAATTTTATCGGGATCGATACCATAAAGCTCTGTAATGCGTTTTTTGGTATAGTGGCTCACCGTTACTACTCTGTCGGCGGCCTCAAGCCCCGCTTTTTCAATGGCGGCCACTTCCGTATTCAGGTTAGATCCGCTTCGATCGCTTTCGAGGGCGTGAATATGTACAATCAGCGGTTTTTTACTTAAATGTTTGGCTACAATAGCGGCCGGACAGGTCATCCAGTCATGGGCATGTATAACGTCAAAATGTTCATCTTCAAGACCCAGCACGCTTTGGCTATAGCGAAACACTTCTGACATAAGGTCTTGCCCATAACCGCCGTGTAAGGAAAGCACTGTTTCCCCTTGTCTTTTTTGTTCCTCAACCTTTCTTTGGGTTTCGCGAACCACTTGCCAAAGTTGCTCACCCGTTTCCGCAGAAACCATAGTAGATGCTTGTTGCATAAAGGTTAACGGCATAGTGCAAGGATCATACATATAGGATGAAGGGCTCACAACATAACTTTCTTGAAAAGCTTCTTGCACTTTGGCATAGCTTTCATCTGTGGCGTAAGCATGCAAGAATGATTGAATGGGATACATTTGTAAACGCTCTTTCCAAAGCTGTTTTACCACTTGCCCCGAAGAGTTTGTTTGTATAGCGGAAAGAACTTCTTCATTTTCGACAACACGCGAGGATTTTACACTTTTCCCTCTTGTTGCTACACGATGAACTTTTTCTTCGAAGCTTTCATGCTCAACTTCTTCTTCCCAAAAGATACGTGTCCCCGAAGCTTGACGCAAAGACAAACCCTTTGCCAAAGTCAATTCCTCTTGCCCTTCCATGCACGGGAGCACAAAAAGAACTTCCG
>CAYJHY010000483.1:0-1562 GCA_964369875.1 uncultured Mailhella sp. | reverse complement strand
TGGTGAGAAAAGGGCAAAAGCGTACCGGCTCACGCAGTTCCAATACAAAAGGTGACACCAATGTTATCAGTAACGGTTCAAAAATTGTAGTCGCCAATGGGCAATGTATGCTGATTGTAGAAAATGGTAAAGTTGTAGAACTTTGTGCCGAACCCGGTGAGTTTACATACGATTCAGAAATTGCTCCTTCTGTATTTACAGGGTCTTTTGATCAAGGTCTTAAAGAAACCTTTAAAAATATCGGTAAGCGTTTTACTTTTGGGGGCAACGCCGGTCAAGATCAAAGAATTTATTATTTTAATATGAAGGAAATATTAGGGAATAAATATGGAACTCCAAGTCCTGTTCCGTTTAGGGTGGTAGACAGAAATATCGGTCTTGATATCGATATAACCATACGTTGTCATGGAGAATATTCTTATAAAATTGTTGACCCTATGCTTTTTTATACCAATGTGTGTGGTAATGTGGGCGATGATTATCGCCGTGAAAACATTGACAGTCAACTCAAAACCGAATTGCTAACAGCTTTGCAACCTGCCTTTGCTAAAATTTCGAGCATGGGCATTCGTTATAGTGCGCTTCCCGGTCATACCATGGAGCTTGCTGACGCTCTAAACGAAGTTCTTTCCCAAAAATGGACAGAAACTCGTGGATTAAAAGTTCATTCTTTTGGAGTATCTTCTGTGAATGCTTCCAAAGAAGATGAACAAATGATTTCCAATTTGCAACGTAGTGCAGTTTTTAGAAATACTGACATGGCGGCGGCGCACCTTGTGAATGCTCAAGCGGAGGCTATGCAAAACGCCGCGAAAAATGAGGGTGGCGGTGGTGCCATGATGGGCTTTATGGGTATGAATATGGCGCAAAATGCCGGAAGTAATGCACAAAGCCTTTTTGCTATGGGACAAAACCAACAGGCACAAGCAAATCAAACTCCCCAAGAGGTGAGCCAGCCTGCAGAAAATGAATGGACTTGCGCTTGTGGTGATAAAAATACAGGTAAATTTTGTGACGAGTGCGGTAAACCAAAGCCTGCTCCTGCGACAGGTTGGACATGCTCTTGCGGTCATATGAATAAAGGGAAATTTTGCTCCGATTGTGGCGGAAAAAAACCGGAAGGCCTTCCCAATTATATTTGTGACAAATGTAGCTGGGAACCTGAAAATCCGACAAAACCTCCTAAATTCTGCCCTGAGTGTGGAGACCTTTTTGACGAAAACGATATTAAGAAATAAGAAAATTATTTTTTCGAGAGAGGGAACGTTTGAAAAAGTTCTCCCCTCTCGAGCTCTCCCCCACAAAACTTTTTAATAATAACATGTTTGGAATTGGAGTTTAATGAGCGATATGTGAAACTGCTTTTTGTAAACTATGCGTAAATTGTTTATTTTTTCATAATAAACAGAGTGCTTACAAATCAAAATATATGTATCATGTGTAAGTAAAAAAATATATAAAGATTATTTTGGAAACACACCCTCGTTTCAAAAATGTTGTTGTTACAATTATTGGTGGGCAGGAAGGGGGAGAGCTCGAGAGGGGGAAACCTTACCTTGTCA
>CAYJHY010000482.1:1288-1567 GCA_964369875.1 uncultured Mailhella sp. | reverse complement strand
CTCTCACTCACAAGAAGCGTGGTTCTTGTTTCGTTTGCACTGCGTGGCTTGCCACATCCTGTGGCAATTTAAAAAGCGTTTTTCCCTACCCAAACCCCCACCCTTTTCCAAAAAAACTTTAATATGGGGTGACTCAGCTTTAGAGTGTTTTTAATGATTGATAATTGCTAAAATGCTCTAGCTGAAATTTAGAAAAATTTTAGGTGTATTCTCCTGACGTAGTAACATACGTAAGAGAGAAATATTTAACAGAAAATTAGATATCGGTTTTTCAGGAAA
>CAYJHY010000482.1:0-1278 GCA_964369875.1 uncultured Mailhella sp. | reverse complement strand
AGGAAGGGGGAGGGTTTGGGAGGGGGAAACCTCATTTTTTACAAAAAATGGGGTTTCTCCCTCCCAAGAAAACCAAAAATTACAAAGCTGCGTTTAGCAGGAGGTTGTCACGGTGAATAACTTCGGGGTAGTGGGCATTGCCGAGGGCGGCGGCCACTTCGAGGCGTTTGAGGCCTTTGATTTTACGAAGATCTGCGGCGGTGTAGTTGGTGAGTCCTACGGCCATGGCTTTGTTGTCGTGCATGATTTGGATAAGCGCTCCGACCCCAAAATTGCCTTCCACGGAGGTTATCCCACCGGGTAAAAGGCTTTTTCCTGATTCGGTAAGGGCTGTATAGGCGCCGTCATCGATGTGAACAAAACCTTGGGCTTCGGATTGGTAAGCCAGCCAGTATTTTCTTCTGGAAATAGGTTTTTGGGCAGGGCAAACCCATGTGCCGATGCTCATATCTTCAAAGGCTTTGAGGATGATGTCTTTTTCTTTTCCGGGGATAATGAGGGTAGGTACATTGAGCTGAGCCATGCGTTTTGCCGCTAACAGTTTTGAGTACATGCCACCTGTTCCCACACTGCTCTTTCCACCGCATAAGGTGTTAAGATCGAGCTTATCGATGTTTTCGATAAACTGCATAATGGGGATTTCCTTTTTATCGGAAGTGAGGGGGTTTTCGGAAAGAACGCCCTTTGTTGAAGTAAGATTTATGCATAAATCGGCTTCAATCAGATTGGTGAGGAGGCTTGCCAAGGAATCGTTATCCCCAAATTTCAATTCTTGAATAACAACAGTGTCGTTTTCGTTAACAATGGGGATTGTGTTCCATTGTAATAATTGATGAAAGGTGTTTTTTGCGTTCAGGAAACGCTCACGGCTTCGTAAGTCGTCACGAGTGAGTAAAACTTGCGCACACAAAAGATTGTGTTGATTAAAGGCGTCTTCATAAACACGCATCAGCCGGCCTTGGCCGATGGCGGCTGCGCCTTGTTTGCCTGCAAGGCCTTCAATTTTACAATTTGCGGGCAGGGCTTTCTTGCCGGCGGCCACTGCTCCCGAACTTACAAGACATACTTTATAGCCTTTTTTGTGTAAATGGGCTATTTGGTCTACCAAATTCTGTAAAACATCGTGATCTAAGCCATTTTCATTGGTGAGTACCGCAGAACCTACTTTAATAATAAGGCATTTACTTTTTTGTATGGCCAGTTCTTTCCTTTGCATGCTTTTATCCTTTTTCTTCAAAAACAATAAAAATGTAGAAACTCTGTATTAGAGTTTGTTTC
>CAYJHY010000481.1:0-1568 GCA_964369875.1 uncultured Mailhella sp. | reverse complement strand
AGCTCCGGCGGATGGAGAATAAGCCATGCAAGAAATCAGAAAAGAAAGAAAATTCTCTTCAAAAAGAATTTGGCAAGGCCCCATTGCATGGATGGTTCAAAATTCCGTAGCGGCTAACCTCCTTATGCTTTCCATGCTTTTTGGCGGTTGTATCCTTATGACTTCCATGCATCAAGAAATCATGCCTCCCACCGAAGTCGACACCGTCACCGTCAGCATGTCCCTTTCGGGCGCAAGCCCCGAAGAGGTGGAAAAAAGCATGGTGCAGGTGGTGGAAGCCAATATTAGAGACGTGGAAAACGTAGACGAAATCACCTCAAGAATTCGCGGAAACGGTTCTGCCAGTGTTTCCGTTACCATGGTTGAAGGTGCGGACAGAGACAGATTTTTACAAGACATTCAAAACGAAGTTTCTCGAATACGTTCTTTCCCCGATGAGGCCGACACCCCCACAGTAGCCATAAATAAAAGGGTAACAGATGTTATGTCCATTATTATTTACGGCTCAAGCGATGTTTTGTTTTTGCAAGAATGGGCAGAAATTGTTAAAGATGAACTCCTTGCAAAACCCAATATCACCCAAGTAGACGTTGATAACACCTTCGATCGTGAAATCCAAATTGAAATTAGCCAAGAAACTCTCAGAAAATATAAACTCACCCTTGACGAAGTAAGCTCTGCCATCAGAGCCGCTTCCCTTGAACAAGGGGCAGGTTCCATCGAAACCGTACACGGCGACATCTCCATTAATTTCGATACCAGAAAGGAATACGCACAGGAATTTGCACAAGTCGCTATTCTTACCCCAGACGATGGTTCAAGGTTGCTCCTCGGTGATATTGCAAGTATCAAAGAAACCTTCTCCGAGTCTCGTTCTTGGTCAAATTACAATAACTCTGCGGCGTTAATGATTGACGTTTCCAGTACGGGCGGACAAACCCCCGCCATGGTCGCACGAGAAGCCCAAGAAGTTATTGAAGATTTGAACACAAGATTACCCGGCGGATTGCAACTTGCAATCCAGTCAAACTATGCCGACGATTTTTCCGAACGTGGAGAACTTCTAATCAATAACGCCCTTTTGGGTATTGGCCTTGTTTTTGTTTGTTTGGCTATCTTTTTACAGCCTAAACTTGCCGTATGGGTAAGCCTTGGGATTCCCACGGCTATTCTTGGAGCCTTCCTTTTCCTGAGTCCTTACGGCGCATCAGTGAATATGATAACCATGTTTGCTTTCATTTTGACGCTTGGTATTGTTGTTGACGACGCCATTGTTGTCGGTGAAAACGTGCATATTTGGCGACGTAAAGGCTATAGCAGACCGGAAGCGGCAGTACTTGGCACCAAAGAAATTGTTGCCCCTGTTGTTTTTAGTGTTCTGACAAATATTGTGGCATTTCTCCCCATTTTATACTTACCGGGAACCATGGGAAAAACCTATCAAGCCATTGTTCCCGTTATTGTCTTTGTTTTTATATGTTCTTTAATTGAAAGCCTTTTTGTGCTTCCTTGCCACTTAGCCCATGAAAAACTCCCCAAAAAAGGTTCATTCGGTTTTCGTATTTCCG
>CAYJHY010000480.1:0-1573 GCA_964369875.1 uncultured Mailhella sp. | reverse complement strand
ACACCGCTGTCATCATACATTTTCTTACCGTCTTCAACCAAGGTATCCAGATCTTTTTTCAAATCTTCACCAAACTTAGAAGCGTCACTGCCCAAGTCGTTTAAAAAACTGTTGAAAGGGTTAGTTTCTTCGGCCAAAGCAAAGCTTGGAGTAAGCACCAAGCCACTGATAGCAATAAGGCAAATGCTTATACTTATATTTTTTATGTTCATCAAGAACTCCTTACAAATTCGTAATTGAGGCGCACCTGTTACATGCGTGTTACATGTATATAATAAAGACCTCTATGGAAAAAGGCAAGGTTTATGAGTCTAAAAATAAATTTTAACAGAATTTTTTTGATTATTAACACAATGTTATGTACGCATTATCTAGTAGTAGTTACGTCCAAAACTCGGAATGCTCTTGATAATACGCTTTAGCCGCTTCCAAGTCTTCGGCGGTATCCACCCCATGGGGACTGCTTTCTATAAGGCCGACTTTTATACTTATATTATTTTCAAGAAGGCGCAGTTGTTCAAGTTTTTCCGTTTCTTCCAAAGGGCTCGGCGCAAGATTGGCCATTCGTTCCAAAATATCATAACGAAAAGCGTAAATCCCCACATGCCCGATATAAGGAGCTTTTTGGCTGTTATCACGGTCAAAAGGAATGGGCAAACGAGAAAAATAAAGGGCTCTTTCTTCCGCTCCCAACACAATCTTGACTTGATTGCTCGACTGTATTCTTGCTTTATCCCTTTCTCTGTCAAGCATAACCCCTAAAGTTGCGCACTCCGTACTCACACCCACCTGACAAAAAGGCTCAATAAGCGCACGAAACATGGAGTGAGTCAAAAAAGGCTCGTCCCCTTGAATATTCGCAACCACGCTGTTTTGCGGTAAATCCAAAATCTTGGCCGCTTCGCGAACCCTGTCGGTGCCTGTACTGTGTTCTGTGGATGTATGGATAAAGGGAATGCCGAATTCCTTAGCCTTTTCTTCGATTCTGTCATCGTCCGTGGCCAAATACACAGCCTCAAAACATCCGCTTTGCTTAGCTCTGGTGTAGGCGTGCCAAAATAAAGGCTTGTCGCCGATCAGCGCAAGCGCCTTGGCCGGAAAACGTGTGGAGGCATAACGCACGGGTATTATAGCATAAAATTTTGGCCCTGTTGACATAATATATCCTTTATTTAAATAATTTCAGAAGTAAATATTCTAGATAGTGTCGTCAAAATGTTTTTTTTGCCAATCTCCTCGTCAGATTTCACTTACTTTTCGGTCATGTACGTTTATGTACACTCCCTTCAAAATAAGTTCATCTTCCTTGATATTGCACAAAAACCCCGAATTTGACGACACTATCTAACAAAAACTTCTAGCCACCTATAAAAACTAAAACGTAGGATATTTTAAAAGAAAGCTTCTAAATAAACAAGGAAAAAATTTGTAGAAAAACAAGCTATCCCACGTCATTCCCACTCTCTTTAAACCTAAAAGTATGATATAATAAAAACATACTTTTTTAAATTACCTTCCCATTATTAAAGTTTTTTGAGGAAAGGGGGAGGGTTTGGGAGGGGGAAAATTCCCT
>CAYJHY010000479.1:0-1600 GCA_964369875.1 uncultured Mailhella sp. | reverse complement strand
AATGAGCAAAATTTATTGCCCTGTGTTTCTCTTGGCCTACTGGAAAAAGATGACTATTTATATCTAAAAGATTGTGGTCTTGAAAGAGTACATAACAACTTGGAAAGCTCAGAAAACTATTTTCCAAAAATTTGCACAACCCACACTTTCTCTCAAAAGGTCACTTCCATAAAAACCGCCCAGTCTTGTGGTCTTGAAGTCTGCAGCGGTGGGCTTTTTGGTCTTGGTGAAAGCTTTGAAGACAGAATAGACATGGCCTTTTCCTTGGCAGATCTTCAAATAAAATCCATCCCCATAAACATACTTTTCCCGATTAAAGGGACTCCTTTTGAAAACAATCATCCTCTTTCAAGGGATGAAATAAGACAACTGGTTGCCATTTATCGTTTTATTTTACCTGACAGTTTTTTACGTTTGGCAGGTGGAAGAAAGCTTATGCTCGATCAAGGAAAAGAGCTTTTTTCTTGCGGTATAAACGCCATGATTACAGGCGACTTACTCACCACATCAGGCCCCAGCATGGAAAGTGATTTATCCTTATTACAACAACTTGGTTTTACAAACCTTCAATAATAGACATTATTTTAGAATTTACAATAATACACCTTCTAAAACAAGCCTTCTCTACAAAGCAACCACCTCAATCCAATTCTCTTTAAACCTAATAACATAGTATAATAAAAAATATACTTTTTTAGAATTTACTGCCCCATTATTAAAGTTTTTTGAGGAAAAGGGGAGGGTTTTCTCCCTCCCAAGAACAAGCAAATAAGAATGACGTGATAAAGGAAAAGCCATGGCAAAGAAAATGCGTGCCGACCAACTTTTATTTGAACAAGGACTAGCCGAAAGCCGAGAACAAGCAAAACGCTATATTATGGCCGGTCAAGTGTTTATTATCCCTCAAAAGAAAGATGATTCTGGGAAAAAGAACCATCTAAACGAAGATAACATATTAATTGCAGATGATAACTTGCGTATTCCTGTAAGTAAACCGGGACACGACTATCCTTTGGATACGGAATTTATAATCACAGGACAAGAGCGTTTTGCCAGCCGTGGCGGTTATAAGCTTCTCACAGCTATCGAACATTTTTCCCTTGATGTTACCGACATGGTGGGCTTTGATGCTGGCGCCTCTACAGGCGGTTTCACCGATTGCCTTTTACAGCATGGAGCCCAAAAGGTTTATGCTGTGGATGTCGGTCATGCACAGTTACACGAAAAACTTCGCCAAGACCCACGAGTCATCAACATGGAAGGCATAAATTTACGCCATGCGGATGAAAGCCTTTTACCCGAACAAGTCGATATTATGGTTTCCGACGTTTCCTTTATTTCCCTTACTCTTATTATTCCTCCTTGTCTAAAAAGTGTCAAAGAGGGCGGACTTATTGTAGCGCTTATCAAACCGCAATTTGAAGTAGGTCCACATCAAACAGATAAAGGAGTGGTTCGAGATGAAAATATCCGCCAAGAAGCTGTGGATAAGGTTTTATCTTTTTGTGAACAGCTCGGCCTCATCTGTCTTGGAGTAACACCGGCCATGATTAAAGGCCCTAAAGGAAATCAAGAATACGTCGCTTGTTGGCGTAAACCT
>CAYJHY010000478.1:0-1601 GCA_964369875.1 uncultured Mailhella sp. | reverse complement strand
TAAAATAACATACAAATAACATAAAAATAACAAGGTTTTTTCATGCGTGAACTTTTGGCATTATTGCCCAAACCCAGTCGCTATTTGGGTATAGAAGAAGGCTCTGTCATTATCGACAGAGAAAAGATTGATTTGCATTGTGCATTGGCATTCCCTGACATGTACGAAGTGGGCATGTCGTATCTTGGGCAAAAAATCATTTATAGCTTGCTAAACGCCATGCCAAATGTGGGAGCTGAGCGCGTGTTCACTCCTTGCCGTGATGCCGCCAAGATTTTGAAAGAACATCAAGTTCCTTTGGCCACCTTGGAGAGCGACACCCCCCTCGGAAAAACTCACCTTGTAGGCTTCCATATCACCACAGAACTTGCCTTTACCAACGTTCTTTATATGCTCGATTTGGCGCAAATCCCCTTGAAAGCCGAAGATCGTGGCGACAGTCTTTTTGATTATCCCATCGTTATGGCCGGTGGCGGTTGCACCATTTGTTCCGAACCCCTTGCCCCTTTCATGGACTTAATGGCGCTTGGCGAAGCGGAAGCCATGCTTCCTCCTTTGATGGAACTGCTTATGCAAGCTCGCAAGGAAAACTGGACTCGTAGCAAGTTTTTAGAAGAAGCCCGCCACATTGACGGAATTTATGTGCCCTCCCTCTTTATTATGCAAGAGGACGGCAGTTTAAAACCAAAATTTGAAGATTACACCAAGGTTTTACGCAGAGCGGTTGCAAACTTGCAAGATGCCCACTACCCCGTAAAGCAAGTTGTTCCCTTCGGAGCGGTACATAACAGATTATCCCTTGAAATTGCAAGGGGCTGCACTCGTGGCTGTCGTTTCTGTCAAGCAGGAATGACCTTGCGCCCTTCCCGTGAACGCAATGAAGAAGAATTGCACGGCCTTCTTGAAGAATGTTTACAAAAAACAGGTTTTGACGATATTTCTTTCCTTTCCCTTTCATGCGGTGATTTTTCCGTTCTCAAAAGCCTGTTTTTGAAAGCCGCCAAAAAGTGCGCCCAAGACCAAGTTTCTATTTCCTTACCTTCTTTAAGAGTAGGCTCTGTGGATGGCGACATTATGCAAGCCATGGCAGGCATCCGTCGCACGGGCGCAACCCTTGCCCCCGAAGCGGGAAGCCAACGTTTACGTAACGTTATCAACAAAGGCATCACCGAAGAAGCCTTGCTTCATCACGTTCGCCAACTCGTCGGTTACGGCTGGCAACAAGTCAAACTTTATTTTATGATTGGTCTGCCCACAGAAACCTATGAAGATTTGGACGCCATCATAGAACTTTGTCAAAAAGTCCGTGATTGTTGCCGTGTTCAAAACGAAAAGGGCTATTTTGAAGGCCCACGCATTGCGGTCACCGCCGCCATTTCTCCTTTTGTGCCCAAAACCCACACTCCTTTCCAGTGGGACGCCCAAATTTCCATGGAAGAAATGCGTCAACGTATTTTCTATCTTCGTGATCAATTCAAGAAAAACAAAGCCCTTACCATGCGTTGGCATGAACCTGCCATGAGTCATTTGGAAGGTATTTTGTCACGCGGTGACAGACGCCTTGCCCCTCTCATCGAAAAAGCTTTTGAAAAGGGCGGAAT
>CAYJHY010000477.1:0-1607 GCA_964369875.1 uncultured Mailhella sp. | reverse complement strand
TTAGGTGGTTTGCACTCTGCCAAAATTTTACTTTATAGCGTGGATTTTGCCGAAATCGAAGCCTACCAAGCAAAAGGCGAATGGGATAAAAGCGCAAAAACCCTTGCTGATATAGCGATAAACCTTGAAAAAGCAGGTGCGGATTATATTGTTATTTGCACAAATACCATGCATAAAGTAGCTCCGCAAATAGCAGAAAAAATCAATATCCCCATTATTCACATTGCCGAAGCCACCGCAAAAGTGATTAAAAGCCAAAATATTACTAAAATTGGACTGCTCGGCACAAAATACACCATGACTCAAGATTTTTATAAACAAAAGCTTATCGACAACGGTATTGAAGTGCTTATTCCGAACGAAGAAGATGTGGAAGCGGTCAATAATATTATTTACCATGAATTATGCTTAGGAAGCGTCACACAATCCTCTAAGGAAAAATACCTTACCATTATCCATAAATTACAAAAACAAGGCGCCGAAGGTATTATACTTGGTTGCACCGAGATAGGTTTACTGATTTCACAAAAAGATACCGTCCTTCCAATTTTTGATACAACACAAATTCACGCCGAAGAGGTAGCCATAAGGGCTATTAATTTATAAACAATGGCTTCATAATTTGTAAAGGACCTTTTGCAAACCCACGCATGTGGCAAGAACCCAGCAAACAGGTATAGAATTTTTAGACAAATCAGCAAACTAGAGCAGTTCCAATAAGTATTGCAACTGCTCTAAACCAAAAAGATATTCAAAAAGCAATCATTTACGGCAGGCAAAGCCTGACCTATTCTTGCTTTTTGCACTTCAATTTCGCTACGCTCAAATGAAGTGTTTAGAGCATATCTATGAGGTTGTGAGCTTAGTATTTACTGGATATGCTCTAAAAACAGATAAAAAAAAAGCCCCCTATAAACATTATGTTTTGGGGGCTTTTTTTGCAAAGAAATTTATGCAGTCTTGTTATTCTGCAAGGTATTCTATTAAAGTTTTTTGAGGAAAGGGGGAGGTTTTGCCCAATGTCCTTACGGGTGGGAAAACTCCCTTTTGTACACAAAAGGGGTTTTCCCTCTCCCAAGAAAAAATAAATCAAACTAACACGCATCCCACCTACGATACGGAATTAATCATAATATTAATTTCATTGGCGGCGGATTCGTCGTTCACGCTGTTATCGATTACAACGCCTGATTGGTGTTCAAAACCTGTTTCGGTTTGTGTCCAGGTGCTGTCAAGGCTGATGGTGCTGTTGGACGCATCGTAGGTCATACCCATATTGTCCATAAAGTCGGAGGTTAAATCCGCTGCGGTGAGGTTTTCGCCGTCACTGCTCACGCTCATCATTTCTGCCAAGTTTTCACTCACACTGGCATCGGGGGCATCGCCTGCTTCGGCATGCTTGAAGGAAATGATTTCGTAATCGGGTAAATCGTCGGACGTTTGTTGTTCATCATACATGCCGCCATTTGAGTTGCTGTCATCCATAAGGGTGTTTTTAACCCAAATATCATTGTCACCGTCGCTGAAATGACTGTATTCGTCATTGTCTGATTCTTGAAGTTCCCAGTCACCGTTGAGGCTTAGATTATCCCCATCTTTTACGATGC
>CAYJHY010000476.1:0-1611 GCA_964369875.1 uncultured Mailhella sp. | reverse complement strand
GTTTGGGAGGGGGAAAACGCTATTTTTTTCAAAAAATAGGTTTTCCCCCTCCCAATCAAAAAGTAACAAATAAACACTAACCATCACTCCCACTGATAACGAGGCAGTCCCTTAGGGCTCTGATGCGGTCACGAATTTGTGCAGCTTGTTCAAACTCAAGCTCTTTGGCGGCCTCACGCATATCTTTTTCCAGCTGTGTGATAAGCTTGGCAATATCTTTCGGATCGCTTGGGGGCGCCGGAATTTCTTCTTGTTTTACCTTTTTGCCCCGTTTATTTTTTTCATCGGGACGATAGAGTTTATCAAGAGGACTATCGATTGCTTTGAGTACAGTTTTTGGCGTAATATTATTTTCTTCGTTGTATTCTAACTGCTTATCTCGACGCCTTTGGGTTTCATCCATAGCGGCTTGCATAGAGGCGGTGATTTTGTCGGCATAGAGTAAAACATGGCCTTCGGCATTTCTGGCGGCACGGCCGAAAGTCTGGATAAGCGCCCCCGTGGAACGCAAAAAGCCTTCCTTGTCTGCGTCTAGCATCGCCACCAAGGTCACTTCCGGAATATCAAGCCCTTCTCTTAAAAGGTTAATCCCGACAAGCACATCAAACTCTCCCGAACGCAAAGCTTTAATAATGGCGATACGTTCCAAGGTGTCGATATCCGAGTGTAAATAACGGGTACGAACCCCCATGGAGTTCATATATTCTGTAAGCTCTTCGGCCATGCGTTTGGTGAGAGTTGTTATCAGCGCACGTTCGGATTTTTCGGCTCGCTTTTTACATTCTTGAACAAGATCGTCCATTTGCCCTTTGGTTGGGCGAATTTCCACCAAAGGATCCACAAGCCCTGTAGGTCTGATGATTTGTTCTATGATAAGCCCTTGACTTCTGTCCATTTCCCATTTGGCAGGAGTGGCAGAAACATAAATACTCTGCCCTATTCTGTCTAAAAATTCTTGAAACATTAAAGGGCGGTTATCCAAGGCCGACGGTAAACGAAAACCAAAGTCCACCAATGTGCTTTTACGGGAACGGTCGCCCTTATACATGGCACCCACTTGAGGAATGCTCATATGAGATTCATCTACAAAAAGCAAAAAATCTTTGGGAAAATAATCAAGCAAGGTAGAAGGAGCCTCTCCTTGACGCCTATTATCCAAATGTCTGGAATAGTTTTCAATTCCGTTACAATAACCAAGTTCTTGCATCATTTCCAAGTCTAACTGGGTACGTTGTTCAAGGCGTTGCGCTTCCACCAGACGATTTCCTTCTTGATACTCTATGAGCCTGTCCCCAAGCTCTAGGCGGATGTCATCCATGGCACGCACAAGATTGTCTCTGTCAGAAACATAGTGACTGGCCGGATATATGACCGTTTTGGAAATTTGCCCAAGCGTATTTCCCGTTAGGGGGTCAATTTCTAAAATACGTTCCAAATCATCGCCAAAAAATTCTAAGTGCAAGGCACGCTCGTGCTCGTAGGCAGGGATAACTTCAAGAACATCTCCGCGAACTCGGAACGTACCACGGTGAAAGTCATAATCATTTCTGGTATACTGGATTTCCACAAGCTTTGTAATAATACTATCCATGCTCATTCTTTGCCCTTCCT
>CAYJHY010000475.1:0-1616 GCA_964369875.1 uncultured Mailhella sp. | reverse complement strand
TAGACCAATGTAAAAGCAGAACAGGTGGAAATTATTGGCTTAAAAATATACAAGAAGAAAATTTTGTAGAAATTACCGCCGTAGACGCCATGGAACTGGATTTGCAAGACGGGGATATGGTAACAGTTTCTAATGCTTCTGTTAGCATGAATCCAAACATGGAAACACAACTTTCAGAACCAAAAAGCGCACACGAATCAGAAAATAAGGTACCATATATTATCGGAAAAATAAAAATACGCCAAGGCCTACGCCCCAAAGCAATGGCCATAAGCCATGGCTTTGGACTGGTCGGAAATGGCGCAACGAACATGTTTATAGACGGACATTACATTGTCAAGGATGAGAGAAGAACCAAAGGAATAAACGGCAATTCTCTTATGAGTATCGATCCTATACTCAAAAATACGTGCCTGAGTGACCCTATCGGTGCGTCTGCCGTTTTTTGTCAAAGTATGGTGTACTTGAAGAAAAATAATATTTGAGGTATGCTAATTTTTCTTGGGAGGGGGAAAACCCCTTTTCCTTATAGTTTTATTGCATTTTGTCTTAGGTTTGAGTTTTTTGGGGGAAAATTTTTTAAAAAAACTTTCCCCCACCCCCCCTTCAAAAAACTTTAATATTCATACATTTAGGCTTCTTAATAAAGTCTGTATTGAATTAATAACACCTCATATTAAAGCAAAATGGTATAAAATGAATTGAAATGACGTACTTGTTCCCCTTTTCCAAAAAATTTTTATTCTTTCACGTTTTTTGAGAAGTATTATTTTTTCATAGAATTTATAGGAAAATGCCATGACAAAATTTTTTTTAGCCCTCTTGGTTTGCATTATCTTTGTATCCTGCGCCCCTAAAACTCATCGTTATTCGGGACAAAAAGAAATACATCAACTTTTGGGTGAAGAATTCACAATACAAAAATTTTCCACGTCATCCTTTATCCTTTACGGGCTTTTACGCCCTGCAAAAAATAATAATAAAACTTTACATGTATATATTGAGGGAGACGGGCTTGCATGGCTTACTCGTAACCGTCAATCTAATAACCCCACCCCTAGCGACAGTGTAACCAGAAACCTAGTCAAGCATGATACAAGCAACGCTGCGGTTCTCTATCTTGCAAGGCCGTGTCAATACCAGTCAGAAGAAGAAATAAAGCTCTGTAATCCCAAATTTTGGGCAACACATCGCCTTGCTCCGCAAGTCATTAATAGTTTGAGCGAAGCCATCGATCAAGCCAAAAAAAAGACAGGCAGTTATGACGTTTCTTTGGTGGGTTTTTCGGGTGGAGGGGGTGCAGCTGTGCTTGTGGCGGCACAGCGTGATGATGTTCGCTTTTTGGGAACTGTTGCCGGACTTTTAGACCATAAGTCATGGACAAAAAAACAAAATATTACCCCTCTACATGGTTCACTCAACCCCGTTGACGTTATCAGCAAAATACAAACCATTCCCCAACGTCACCTTCGTGGTACTAAAGACCCCATCGTTATCCCGGCAGCACAAGAACAGTTTTGCAAAAAAATACGACAAAAAAATGCCTGTATAGAAATTCAAAACTTTAAACATAATGATAAATGGCATAACGTTTGGAATTATAATATGATGTAAGG
>CAYJHY010000474.1:0-1617 GCA_964369875.1 uncultured Mailhella sp. | reverse complement strand
GTTATTTCTTGGGAGAGGGAAAACCCCTTTTGTGTACAAAAGGGAGTTTTCCCCCTCCCAACCCCTCCCCCTTTCCTCAAAAAACTTTAATAATGGGGCAGTAAATTTTAAAAAAGTATGTTTTTTATTATATTATACTTTTAGGTTTAAAGAGAATTGGCATGACGTGCTAACCTCCCCACAATTGGCATGACGTAACCATATCATATAGATTCAATTTATATGTTTTGACAATAAAAGCTGATTTTTATATACTCTGCAAGAACTTTTATAATAGTTATAATATATTATAGAAATTTAAATTATTTTTTTGAGGTAAAAATGAAGCTTTTCAGTCAAGTTGTTTCTCAGGGTAAAAATGGCTATAAAAAATCATTTCCATTTGTTTTCACTTTTTTTCTTATATTTTCTCTTACTTTCTTCCCCGATTTAAATTTTACAGCCCAAGCAAACACAGAGGAAAGCAAGCTCATTAGACAGTTACAGGCTATCGCAACAACTCTGAACAAGCAGTTTCCGACAAAAATTGATAAGTATACACATATAACAAAAATTAAGCTTGGCGAAGGAGCGGTTTTAGAATACCACTACTTACTGCATGATATGGTTTATAAAGATGATAATATACTCATCAATTTTGACACACTGCGTCAGGCTAATATTGCAAGCTTTTGTTCCAATAAAGTAAGTCGCGAAATTATAGATAAAGGAACAAGACTCGATCTTATTTATATCGGAATGTTAGGTGATGAACTCAGCAGATTCTCTATAACTGAAAATGATTGCCTACTTCTTAGCAAACAAGATACCGAAAAGAGCGCAATGAGTCAGCAGGAGCAACTTGATAAACACATACAAGTATTTGTTCAAGGGATCAATGCACAACTTCCACTAAAAATTGATAACTATACCACGCTTAAAAATCTTATGATACGTGACGGTCATCGTATAGAGTTTAATTATTTACTTAATGATACACGTATATCAGAACAACAAATTCCGATTAATTACGAAGCGGTGAGACTATTATCTATAAAATCTTTTTGTGCCAATAAAGTAAATAGAGAAACTTTAAAACTTGGAGCCGTTTTTGATTTAATATATTTAGGTAATAGTGGTGATGAAATAATGAATTTTTCTATTCAAGAAAGTGATTGCGAGTAATCTTGTTTACTTTAATAGTTTCAGGTTTTGTTATAAAACTTATTCCGGAACTTATTTCATGTCATCCCAATTTACCATAAATATAATATATTGATATAACAAAAAAATATTTTACTGAATATAACATCTCCTATTAAAGTTTTTTGAGGAAAGGGGGAGGATTTGCTCTTTCTATAAAGATGCAAGTAGGAATACCATGGCACCTATTTTGAAATTGAGTATCCGACCTTGACAAAGAAAAATAAGTTCTATATCTTGCGTGCTATGGCAATGTCTGTATGGTATTGCTAATTTTTTTTCGAGGTTAAGAAATGGGATTTTTAGATAAAGTATTTTCACAAGTGACTCAAGGAAATAAACCCAGCGTTCAAGCCGGATTCGTACAACTTTGTGTAGCTGCATCAGGTTCAGACGGTGTTATCGACAATGATGAATGGGGCGCAATTATTGGTT
>CAYJHY010000473.1:0-1622 GCA_964369875.1 uncultured Mailhella sp. | reverse complement strand
AGGGAAAAACTAAGCTATAGTGAACCCATAGAAGCAGTAATTATCGAAACAAAAATCGGCACACTCATGATTAAAAAAACTCCTGAAATAAACCTACCGGCTTTTGCTTCTATGGTAAAAAATATTAATATGCTGTCTACTAAGTAAACGTTTGATTATAATTTGTGATTTCTTGGAGGGGGGAAATCATTTCCCCCAAAAAAAGAAAAAGAAGCAAATTAGATTGGTGTAGGTCGGGAGAGGGAAAAGCAACTTGAAATAACATGTAAAAAATAACTAAAATTTACTGTTTGGGTTTACAAGACTTTAACCATGTGCTATGGTGGACACTTGAATGGGGGCACAGCTGTTCTAACTTGTTTCGTTTAGTTTCATTTAGTTAAATAGGGATTGAATTTCAATGAGTAGTTATGTTGTCTTGGAGGGTGTATGCGTCGTGTAGTTCTCCACTATCAAGATCAAAAAAAACTAGAGCACTTTGTAAGTATTCAGAATCTACATACGTTACCCGGATTATTTGTTAGGATTTTTACATCCGGTATGTCCCCACGCGAAGCTGTGGAGCTTGCCAGATCACTCCAATCTTTACTTCCGACAGCCACTATTATCGGCTCCGCTGTGCCTGTCGGTGTTATCTACAACAGCGCTCAATTTGATGGTGAAACTATAGTCATTTTCGATTATTTTGAAAATTTAGAGGTTCAATTAGAACTTATCTCTTGGCGTAATGCAGACCCTGAAATGTTGGCGGAAGAAGTGCATACACGTTTTAGCAGTGATTCTGTGGTAGATAAGGCTGTGGTTAATGTTTTATTTTCTCAAGACTATCGTAATGCCTATGATTTTGCCAATTATATGAATAGACTTACCCCTTTCATTAAACTTGTGGGTGGTATTGTCGGGGATAGTAAGAATGGTTTGCCGGGCTTTATTTTTGGTCCGCAAAAAGTGTTTCATGATGTGCTGGTGGCCTTTGCTTTCTATGGTGATAACGAACACAGCTTTACCTTTTCCTTTAATTCTTTTGAAGTTCTAAGTGATGAATATACTATCACAAAAGCCAACGCAGAGTATGTGGAAGAAATCGAAAATCGACCTGCACTGGATTGGTTTTGTGATTATCTGAGTATTGATAAAAAACAGTTGTTGCAAGGAAGTGATTTTGCAGAAAGAGTTAATGGCGACTATTTGATGAATTTTCCTTTGGTAACCGATATGGTGACCCATTCAGGATTTTTTATGCAATCTTCCGCTAAGGATTCTCGTTTAGCTTTATACCATAGCATGCTACCACAAGGGCAAACCTTTAGACTCGGCTATGTAAATCCCGATAAAACTGTGCGTGCTATGCATGAGCTTTGTACAGAGATTTTAGATACTCCTGTGGAAGAGTTGTTTGTGTATACATGTCTGGCAAGAAAAATGCATTTGCAAAATTTTTCCAAGTGGGAAATGGCACCCTTTAAAAAATACAACGTATGCGGTATTTTTTTACTGGGTGAATTTTCTCATTACAAGGGTAAAAATTATTTTAATAATGGTGCTTCTGTGTTTACGGGCATTGCCGAAAAGGCAAGCTTTATTATTCCGGACGTGCTTGCCCTTGAACAATCACAAATTCC
>CAYJHY010000472.1:0-1629 GCA_964369875.1 uncultured Mailhella sp. | reverse complement strand
GATTCCTTTGTGCTTTTAAAAGTGATGCAAATCCGTCAGCGTATTTTGCCTTTCCCTTTTGAATTTATGGCCATACATATTAACGCAGGTTTTGATCCCACCAACCATGCCCCCTTGGAAGAATGGCTTAAAGCCGAAAATATCAAGGGACACCTTGAAGTCACCGACCACGGTTTGCGTGCCCACAGCGAAGAAAACCGCACCAAATCCGCTTGTTTTTTTTGCGCACGCCTTCGCCGTCAAAGGCTTTTTGAAGTGTGCAGAGATTATGGACTGACCCATTTGGCCTTTGGGCATAATGCCGACGATTTAGTGTCGACTTTCTTGCTTAACTTAGTGCAAACAGGACGAGTAGAAGGCATGAGCATGAACGAATCCTTCTTTGGAGGGCTCTTGCAGGTCATTCGGCCCATGATTATGGTGGAAAAACAGCATATTATCAAAGCCGCCAAACTTTGGGAATTACCCATCTTCTCAAACCCTTGCCCATCCGCAGGCATCACCAAGCGTACAGGACTTTTGGAGAAACTCGACGACCTTTGCAGAGACAGCAAAAACGGCCGTAAAAACGTCTACCAAGGGCTTATCCGTTGGCAATACGACAAACAAGCCCTCCCAAAAGACGAAATTCTCAATCTCAAAGAATACGTGCAAAACAACCCCAGAAAGAAAAAAGAAGAACATGAAAGTAGCGATCAAATATTTGAATAACAGCAAGAAATTTTATGGTGCCCAAGGACTTATTCCGGCCACTCCATACTCGGCAGGCATGGATTTAAGAGCCATTTTCTCCGAGGAATTTGTGGAAATTGCCCCCAATCAAAGACTTGGCATAGGCTCAGGTATCGCCCTTGATATGCTTTACGGTACAGAAACACCCATGGCAGGCTTTGTCTACTCAAGAAGCGGTCTCGGCGCTGTCAAAGGTCTTTGTGTGGCGCAAGGAGTGGGCGTTATCGATCCCGATTATCGCGGAGAAATAAAAGTATTCCTTTTAAATACCTCCCAAGAAGTCAGACGGATCGAACAAGGCGAACGCATAGCCCAAATCATCTTTCAACCCTACTTTACGCCAAGCCTTATAGAAGTTGAATATTTGAACGAAAGCCAAAGAGGCGACGGAGGCTTCGGAGCTTCGGGAAAACTTTAAAAGATACTATGGTGTAGATGAATGTATTTTATTTATCAAACCTAAAGTTAATGAAAAATACTATAATGTAGGTTATAAATAAAAAAATAAGAAAAGGTGATAATTTATTAAAAATAGATTATCACCTTTTCTTATTACAAATGCTTAGGTGCTTTATTCCAATTCTCTTTAAACCCTAAGGAGTGAATAAATATACACTATTTAAAAATTTCCTATCCCAATAGCAAGTAAATTGGAAAAACTTGAGTGTTTAGAGCATTAAAAGCTCTATTGTCTGTTTTTTCTCACTTGTTGCATTTCTTCTTTATCAATAAAGCCATCTTTATTGGTGTCGAATCTGTCAAAACTATTTGCCATATTGCCGGTAGCTTCTTGGCGACTGATTTTACCGTCTTTGTCGGTATCGGCAGCCATGGGGTCACGATCCGGTCTGCCTTCTTTTCTTCTGTTATCCATGTTTTTTTTCACGTCCATAAGTT
>CAYJHY010000471.1:0-1643 GCA_964369875.1 uncultured Mailhella sp. | reverse complement strand
GTATGGGAGGGGGAAACCTTGCTTTTGTTCACAAAAGCGTGGTTTCCCCCTCCCATTAAAATAAACTAAAAACTAAAAGCTAAAAACTATTCTCTTGTCCATTCGATGGAGGCAAAAGCGTTGTGTCCGTGGATGGATTCGAAGCTTTCGACTTCGACTTTGAACCATTCTACGTGTTCGTGTTCTTTGAGTTGTTTTGAAGCGGCTCTGACGACGTCTTCTACGAAGCAGGCGTTTTCGTATGCTTGTTCGGTCACTACTTTTTCGTCTTCTCTTTTGAGAAGGGCATAGATGGGAGTAGAGCCTGAGTTTTCGGCGATATGGATAAATTCTTCAAGCCAAGTGAAGCGATTGAATTTGATAGCCATATGGATGAGGGAGCGTTGCCCGTGGGCTCCGGCTACGCTGATGGCTTTTGAGCATGGGCAAACGGTGGTGACGGGAACGCTGATTTCGAGTGTGAAGGCGTAGTCGTCGCTAGCGCTTGTGAGTTCTCCGATGAGGGAGCATTCATAAACAACTTGTGCTTTGGCTTTGCTTGCGGGTGCTTCTTTGACCATGAAGTAGGGGAATTGGAAGCGAATAAAGGATTTTTGGGCATCAAGTTTTTTACAAACGTGTGCCAAAAGATTTTTTAGTGAGACATAGTCTAAGCGTTCGTTGGTGCTTTCTCTGAATTTTTCCAAAGCTTCCACGAAACGGCTCATGTGAGTACCTTTGAAAGCTGCGGGTAAGTCCACGCCAATTTCTACTTCTGCCACACTATGTTGAAAGGAGTTTGTCAGGTCTTTGACGATAATGGGCATTTTGAAGTTTTTTATCCCTACTCTGTCGATGGGCATAGCCACACCTGCGGGGGCGTTTTGCACGTCTTCCAAGGTTTGCTTTTTTACCAGCGTGTTTTCAGAACTTTGCGACTGACAAGGTTCGGAAGTTACCGTAGAAATAGCCGAATCCAGATTACTGTCGGAAGGATTATACATATTTATTACCTCAACTTTTCCCTTATTCTTTTCCCGATTCTAGTAAAAAGCTTAGCTATTTTCTGTTTGGGAATAATATTCTAAAACGTTTTTTGCAAATTTGACATCTTCTTTGATTTGGGTTGCCAACTGGTCGGCGGATTCAAATCTTTTCTCATCTCTGATAAAGGATATGAATTCAATTTCCAAAGACATGCCATAGATATTGTCGTCAAAATCCATGATGAAGGTTTCGATGCTTTTTTTCTGTTCGCCAAAGGTCGGGTTGTAGCCGATATTGGTGACGCTAAAAAACTGTCTGTCCTTATATTTTTCAGAAAGCACTCTTGTTTTGGTGACATAAACACCTTTTTGGGGGACGAGAGTGGCTTCTTCTTGCAAGTTTGCGGTTGGAAAGCCCAGTAAATGGCCTCCTCGTTTTGCTCCGTGCTCTACTTTACCGCAAAGGGTGAAGTTATGTCCGAGCATGGTGTTTGCCAGTTCCACTTCTGCTTGGGAAAGTGCCAAGCGAATATTGGTTGAGCAAATAATCACTTCAAAGCTTTCTTGCTTTTTCTCGTTCTCTTCTACCTCTTTATTATTATTTTGTAAATAATAATATGGTAAGGACTTAGTCGTCGCTATAGAAACAGGTTCAATGGGGTGAACACAAAAGCCGTG
>CAYJHY010000470.1:0-1648 GCA_964369875.1 uncultured Mailhella sp. | reverse complement strand
TTTTGAAAAAATTACAGAATTTATAACTACGTTTGTGATTATGCAGAGCTCTTAATTGATACGAAAAAAACGGTTACGGATACGTTCGCCCTCATAGCATTTTGCAAAAAATTTGAACTGTACGAAAGTGCAGTTCTTTTTTTATGTTATTTGGACTTTGCATTTATTGGACTATGTGCTATTGACTGATAAACAACCCAAGAAAGATTAAATCAAAAATATTCAACTAAAAACGGGGTAATATATCGTGGCAGAAATACTTTTAATACTGTTTGCGTGGACAGTCGGCGGTTTTATCTGTAATTTAAGCGGAATGGGAGCGGGGATCGTTGCTGTTCCTCTTATAGCTTTGCTCCTACCTCTAGAGATTGTTATTCCTGTGAGTTGCATTTGCGGAACGGCGCTTGGAGGGTACTTGTCCGTACTTTATGTAAAACATATTCGTTTTAAGAGTGTTATTCCTTTGTTTTTGGGAGCCTTACCCGGTACTTTGGCAGGGATTTATGTTTTATATTTTTTTCCTAAGGATTTACTTTTTATCGCCATAGGTTGTATGTTGATGACGTATGCATTATGGCAATTACGCGTGCGCCTTGTTGGCAGAACCGAGGAAAAATGGACTACCAGTTCAGCTGTTGGTTTTCTGTCAGGTTTTTCCAACTCTTCCACCTCTTTTGGAGGCCCTCCGGGGTTTGCCTATGCGGTTTTCCTTGGCTGGGACAGAAAAACCAGTATCGGTACTTTGAGCTTTCATTTTTTGCTCACGTCCATCATTACCATGATAGGCCAATATAGTTTTGGTTTTTATGATGCGGAAAACTTGGGATATTACACCCTTCTTTCTTTGGTCGGCCTTGTGGTGGGTATTATCATTTCCATCCCCTTTGTGAAGAAAATTACCTTAGAGAACTATAGAAAAGGACTTATTTTTATTATTTTTGGTGCCGGATTGTTAAGTTTTTGCCAAGGTATATGGTAGTTTTCGTCATAATTTTTAAATATTTTTGTAACAGGCTAAATAAAATAGAAAAATATCCGATAAAAAATGATAATAAGTCAATAATCGACACTGAAAAACATATCGACCAAATAGACCAAAAGCAAAACTGTAAATACTTTATATGTGTTTTGCCAAAAATAGGAGAGTTTTTATGAAAATGAGTTTATTGAAAAGATTTATGCTGTATATTCTTTTCCCCTCGGTAATTGGTTTGATTGTTCTTGCTATGGTAGCGGGTAATATTGGGCGAAACGAGCTTACAAAGTCCTCGGATTTACAGCTTGGGGAGCTTGCCAGAGTGCAGGCCAATGAGCTTAACAATATTATGACCTATATCAATGGTATTCTTGAATCAGTGGCTCAGCGAAATATTTTTAGGGAGCTTACTGAAAGTGCGGAAATGTCAAGCGACGGCAAGCCAAGCGAGGAATTGAAGCAAGCCACCATAAAAACTCTTGCACAAATGGTTTCTTCTTATCGTGATATCAACGGCGCCTATGTTACAGACAACAAGGGGATAGTTTTAGCCGATTCCACTGATTTTCTTTCAGGAAACAACCTTTCAAATAATAAATCAATCCAACAAGCGCTTAGGGAAGGTAAGGGCTTTGAATCTCGCATCGGCAGAACCACAAATACCTATAGCGC
>CAYJHY010000469.1:0-1650 GCA_964369875.1 uncultured Mailhella sp. | reverse complement strand
AAGTTCTCCCCTCTCGAGCTCTCCCCCACAAAACTTTTTAATAACAATATGCTGACAACTGGAGCTTGGCTAACTATACATGAAAATGTTTTTTGTAAACTATACGTAATTTGGCTAGACAGTGTCGTCATGATAAACAAAATATTTATAAAATGAAATACATGTTCCCTTTATAACTATTAGACATTATAAAGATTATTTGGAAGCATACCTTAGAATTATATAAAAAAGAGAGTTTTACAATTCATCCTACAAATAACAATGAAATTCATCCTATAAATTCAACAAAGGCTAAAAAAATAGGAATGAATAACGAATATGACGTGATTATTTTGGGCGGTGGCACGGCCGGACTATTTTGCGCCTATGAAGCAAGTTCTAAGGGTTTGCGTGTGGCTCTTATCGACCATAACGAAAAGCTTGGGATAAAGCTAAGCTTGGCCGGTGGTGGTATGGGCAATATGTCAAACCACAATTTAGGCTACGAGCATTACATCAGTCAAAAGCCCAAGGATATGCAGAAACTGCTCACAAGTCTTTTCAGGAAGTTTCAAGCAAAGGAAATATTAAGTCTTTTACAGGCGTTTAATATACCCCACGAAGAACGGGAATATGGGCAAATTTTTTGCCTCAAACCTGTCAAATATTTTATTGAAGGCCTTGTACAGGCTTGTAAGCACGTGGATTTTTACTTGGGCGAAAGTCCCTCTAAAATTTATTATACCGAAGAGAACGGTAAAAGCTATCATTTAGAAGTTAACGACACTCTTTTACAAGCTCCCAATCTGGTCATAGCCACAGGTTCCACCGCCTACCCTCAGATTAAGGCCACAGATTACGGTTTGCGTCTTGCCAAAAAATGGGGGCATAGTGTTTACGATTTTCATCCCGTGCTTGCGCCTTTTGTGCTTTGCCCTATGGAAAACCCATCGCATAGTTTGCTCGGTCTTGAAGGTATAAGTTTACCCGTGGCTATACAAGTACACAAGAAAAATACTCTGATTGAAGATCCTTGCAAAATACGCCCACTGCTCTTTACCCATCAAGGAATCAGCGGGCCGGCAACTTTGGTTGCCTCTTGCCACTGGGAACAAGGCGACAGTCTCAGCATTAACTTTCTGCCGACTATTAATATAATAGACATTATGCACGAAATCACGGCAGGCAAAAAGAATCTGAAAAACCTCTTGACCGCCTATCTTCCCGAAAGACTGGCGGAACGCCTCATCCCCAAGGAACTGCACAACACAAAAGTTGCTGAGTTATCTAAGAAAAACAGGCTAATTTTAAGCAACAATATCCACAACTACCGCTGTACACCGCAAAAAACACAAGGCCTCAAGAAAGCTGAAGCTGCAAGGGGTGGTGTTTGTATAAGCCAAGTCAATAACCAAATGGAAAGCACTCTTCATAACGGCCTATATTTTATAGGTGAAGTTCTTGATATTACGGGACTTCTCGGTGGATATAACATCCACTTCGCCCTCGCTTGTGCTAAACGCGTTGCACAAAGTTTGTAAGAGTGGGGAGACACGTCATTCCTGTTTATCATAAGCCTAACAGTGTGATATAATAAGAAACACATTTTTATTGAATATAACACTCCCCAATTAAAGTTTTTTTTTGGAAAAGGGGTGGGGTTTGGGGAGG
>CAYJHY010000468.1:0-1654 GCA_964369875.1 uncultured Mailhella sp. | reverse complement strand
CCGTGATCGGGTTGCACATAGGCATACATATATTCCACATTGATTTGGAATTCCGCAAGTACGGATAAAATATAATGAAGACCGCCGGGGGTGTCGTTTACACGAACGGCTACCACATTGGTTCTGCCCACGGTGAAACCATTTTCACGCAAAACATTTTTTGCATGCTCGGTATTGTCAACAATCATGCGTAAAATGCCGAAATCGGAAGTATCTGCCAAGGAAAGCGCGCGGATGTTTACGTCATTATCGGAAAGTGTTTTGGTCACTTCCATAAGACGTCCTGCTTTGTTTTCAAGAAAAATAGAAATTTGTTCAACAACCATAGTAGACCTCGTTTTTAGCTCTTATGTTCTTCTTTTTCAGATTGTACCGTTACGGTTTCCGCCTGTTTACTCTCTATATTATCAACTTTTGTTGCTGTGCTTTTCTTGGCTGATAGGTCAATTTCATCAGGTTCTGAAGCCCCTTGTTTGAAATTACGAATAGCTTTTCCGAGCCCACCGCCAATTTCAGGCAAACGTTTTGCTCCGAAAATAATAAGGACAAGTACCAAAATAATGAGCAGTTCTTGCATGCCGATACCAAACATTGAAGCCTCCACCAAAATGTAACAAATTATAAAATGGGCATTTGCCCGAAATACATAAATCCTAAATTAACAAATGCAGTATACTATTCTCGTTCTGATTGGTCAAGTAAAGATTAGGTGACAAATGTATGGTGTGCATGTTATGTTGGTGTGCATATTCTAGGGAAGGGGAAACCTACTCAAAACGGAGGCTCTAATGATAAATGGGATTATTTTGGCGGGGGGGCTCTCGCGTCGTTACGGCTCATGCAAAAGTAAGCTTGAGCTTGAAAATACACGCCTTTTGACTCGTAATTATCATCTGCTTTCCAAGTTTTGTGATAAGGTGCTTGTTTCTTGCAAAGAGCAAGGGGAGATAGAGGGGTATCCGTGCTTATTCGATGAATTTTCTTCACAGGCTCCCATGACGGGGATTTACAGTGCCCTACGTTATTTTCAAAGTCCCGTATTGGTGCTTGCCTGCGACTTGCCTTTTATGGATGAAGAAACGCTGGAATCTTTAGTGAACGCAAGAAATCAAGCAGGGTTGTCTCATCAAAATCTTTATATGACGACATTTCAAAAAAAGGACAGCGATTTGATCGAGGCTTTGGTGGCTATTTATGAACCTTCGGTTCTTAATTGCCTTGAAAATGCCCTCAAGCAAGAAAAATATAGCCTTTTTAGAGCGGTTCCCAAAGAAAATAGGCACACAATTCCTATGGAAAATTCCAAGGCGTTCTTTAATATAAATTATCAGGAAGATATGCAAAAAGCGCAAGAACTTTTATAGCATTTTGCTTTAAGTTTGAGTTTCTTGGGGGAAAATTTTTTACCTAAACACTGACGCCAGTTTCGTTTTACTCAACATGGCTGGGAATTATTCCCCAAAACCCCCTTCAAAAAACTTTAATTTGTGAAAGTATAATTTATTTAGAAAATTTCATACGGTATGTGAATATTCACCGGATTCTCAAACATTTTATAAAGATAAGAGTAGTAAAAAACCTCCAAGTGTCTTATACGGAGGTTTTTTTTGTGGGTATAAATTTTATTCTTCTTCGCTGAAATCATAGCTTGTTG
>CAYJHY010000467.1:0-1657 GCA_964369875.1 uncultured Mailhella sp. | reverse complement strand
GGCTTTTCCATTTCCAAAAGTTGGAGAACAAAATAGAGACCTTTTTGCAAGGTAGAGGAGTCTACAACCGCAACCACAACGCTTGGGTCCTCTTTTAGGATAAAATCACGTGCGGCCATTTCTTCGGGAGAATAGGAGGTAAACGCATAGGTACCGGGAAGGTCGACAACGGTTATCTTTTCATTTTCAATATTGACCGAACCACTAAGTTTTTCAACGGTTACACCGGGATAGTTCGCCACGTATTGGCGCGCACCTGTGAGTAGGTTAAAAAGAGTTGATTTACCGCAGTTTGGTTGACCTGCAAGGGCAATGGATTTATTTGACATGTACTTCAACCTCTACAAATTGCGCTTCGGAACGACGCAAAGCAACGTGATATTGTCCAATTTTTACTTGGATAGGATCGGCAAGGGGGGCTGTTCTGATAAACGTGATTTGTGTACCCGGGCATATACCTAAATCAAAAAGCCTTTGCCTTAAAGAACCTTCCACATGCACAGAGGTGACCAATAATTCGGTAGGTTCTTTTAAATCGTTTAAAGTCATACAAATTCCTAGTTTATAAATATGAGAACACGCCGTAACGGTTATATTCTCTATTGTGATTCGGGTTAGTTGTCAGTTACGTTATAAATTTTATATGTAAATCAAATCAAAAGTCGATTTCATATTTGTCTCCATACATGTTTAGTTAATAAAACTTAATTTGTCAAGTGTGCGATGATGTATGTAAAATTTTTAGGAATGGCTCAAACTTTGTGCAAAATGCTATAAAACAAAAAATCCCACCAAAAGGTGGGTTTTTTATTTAAAGTTTTTGAAGGGAGTGGAGGGGGTTTGGCAGAAAAGTTTGGCAGAAGCGAGGGAAAAATTATACAAAAATTTTCCCTCGCCTCCCCCAATATAATCACCTTTTCCCCTTCTTACCACTTCTTAAAATCATCTAAAATAATATACAAGGCGGGAACAAGGGCAAGGGTGATGACGGTTGCGAACAGTATGCCAAAAGCAAGGGATATGGCCACAGGGATAAGGGTGACGGCTTGGGGTGAGGTTTCAAGAAGCATGGGAGCCAAACCGATAAAGGTGGTCAAGGTTGTGAGCATAATGGGTCTAAAGCGTCGTATACCTGCGGAATACATGGCGGAACGTGCGTCGGCGCCTTTACGCATTTCCTTGTTGGCAAAGTCGATAAGAACAAGCGAGTCGTTGACCACCAGACCGCAAAGAGCAAGCACCCCAAGGAACGACACAACGCCTAAGGTGTAGCCCATGATGGAGTGTCCTATAATGGCACCGATAACCGCAAAGGGAATGGCCGCCATAATAATCAGAGGCTGTGAATAGGATTTGAAAGGAATGGCGAGCAAAACATAGACCGCAAATAAAACCAAGAGGAGGCTTTGATAGAGTGAGCCCATGCTGTCGTCAATTTCTTTTTGTCTTCCGCCTTTTGACCATGTCAAACCGGGATACATGCCTGCCAGTTCGGGCAAGTATGATGCGTCAAGTTCTTCGTAAATCAAAGAAGCTTCTGTGCTTGGAGTACTTTTTGCGGAGACGGAAAGCGTTCTTAATCCTTCTATGCGTATGATTTGGGTGGGAATAAGCACTGTTTTGACGTCTACAATGTCACGCAAGAAAACTTCATTGT
>CAYJHY010000466.1:0-1660 GCA_964369875.1 uncultured Mailhella sp. | reverse complement strand
TCTTGTCTTGGGCAAGGGGACATCGGCAAACATTTTCCCGATAGCGATAAAAAATTCGAGAATATATCTTCTTCTCTTTTGCTTGATCAAGTAATGGATTTATGGAGAAAATCTAATCTGGAGCTTTGCCACGTGGATTTAACCGTGATTTGTCAAGCTCCGAAAGTGACTCCCCATGCCGCTGAAATCAAGAAAAATATTTCACGACTGTTGGAGCTTGATGCTTCTTGTATAAACGTCAAAGCCACTACCGAAGAAAAGCTCGGCTTTACAGGTCAAGGGCAAGGCATTAAAGCGGTCGCCCTTGTCAGCGCATTGAAAAATATTTAGAGCGTGTTCACATAAACGTCCTTTCGATTCTTTCATCGCCAGATTTTCCTTGCTTTTCGGTCATGTACGTCTGTGTACTCTCCCTTCAAAGTAGGCTCATCTTACCAAGTATCTGGCTTGATATAACTCGAAAAATCATTTTATGTGAGCACGCTCTGGTGGGATATCTTTTTGTTTTTTGGGGAGGAGAGGAAAAATTTTTTGGATAGAACTTTTCCCTTTATTTTTAGACTGTGCCTTGAGATTTTTGTAAAACTCGTTTTACAGGGTCAAAAGCAAATTTAGGTGACTTATATAGGTACACTTTTCACAAGAAAGCCATGTCTCAATTTCGAAAAATTAAAAGTTATAATTTTAGAGGGATTCTGATTTAACTTTTCAACATCGTATATATGCATCATTTTATCAAGTGTGCTCATGAGATTTTTAAGGGGCAGAATATAAGTAAGTTTTGTGCTTTGCCCGGGGTAAAGCTCTACTTTATTGACTTTTGTGGAACTTACTTTAGGGGAAATTACATGGGTAGTCACTTTCCTGTACACCTTTTGTCTCTTAGCATTCAAGGTGTAAGCGGTGGGGTCGATAGCACTCATTGAAAAATCTACCAAGATGTCTTTTTTAAAGAGCCTTGTCAATATCTTGTCATTACTGTTATTTTTATATGTGACCGTTAGTTGTACTTGCCAATAGTCAGGATGTTTAATGTTGTTTACCTTTGGATTACGCACAAAAGAAAGATTTCCCGATACCTTAATCCAATTCGGATGACTATAGCTTGGGTTTGCTTCAGCCGAAAATGCAAATAACAAGCTAAAAGTAGCCATGAAGGCAATAAATAGATTTTTGTAATTTAAATAATTTCTCATAACAATCCCTTGATTTAAACTTTTATGGTTAACTACTAAGCAAATAAACTCGTTGACATAGTTGATTTATATCCCTTTAATTATATCAAACTTTACCCTATCATGCATCGTAAGAACATGCAAGTAATGGATAAATAGTTACATTGAACAGTTCTGTGTATCGTAAAGCATTTTGTAAAAACTTCCGGTTTTACTCGTTAGGTAATCAAATATTAAACTCTAACCAAAGAAGAGAACCACTATCTTACTTTGAAGAATGACAACACGGGCATGTTTCAAAGTAAGATAGTGGTTCTCTTCGCTGATAGTAGTTTATCTAAAAATAAAACCGAATGTTTATGCAGAAGGCTAACGTTAACTTTTTAATATTAAAGTTTTTTTTGGAAAAGGGGAGGGGGTTGGGGAGGGGAAAAACGCTTTTTTGTTCACAAAAAAGGTTTTTCTTCTCCCCAAAAACCGAAAAC
>CAYJHY010000465.1:0-1663 GCA_964369875.1 uncultured Mailhella sp. | reverse complement strand
TCCCCTCCCAATAACAACCTCCAAAAATAACCAAATCAAATAGGAAAAAATATATGGCCGTGAAAACAGTAGCAGCTTTAGCTGTAGAAAAATTATATGCTTCATGGGATCCTGAAAGAATTCCTTGGGAAAGCAGTAAAGATATTCCAAAAGTTTCTTCTAAAAAAAGCCTCCAACCACATAATATGGCGCACCCAAGAGCTATCAGTGCCCTAAAAATGGCGTTATCCATTAAAGATAAGGGATATAATGTTTACTTGGCCGGGGAAAATGATTTGGGAAGAGCGTACATGCTGTCACGTTTTCTCACCCCTCTTGTCAAAAAAGAAGAATGTCCTCCCGATCTCATTTATGTGAATAATTTTGAAGATAATGATAAGCCTATCCTCATAAAAGTTCCGGCAGGACAAGGCAAGCTTTTAAAATCTTCCCTTGCAAAAACTTTGCAGCAAATCCGTAAGGAGCTTCCTGCTCGTTTTGAAACCTCTGCTTATGAAAAAAAGAAAGGGGAGCTGGTTAAACACTTTCAAGAAATTCGTGAAAAACTTCTAAAAAAAATGGATGAAGTAGCGGAAAGTCAAGGCTTTAATCTTGACATGGATGAACAAGGCGGACTTGTTCTGTACCCAACCATTGAGGGAAAACGGCTTTCCGATGAAACTATTGAAAATTTAGACAGTCGTATGCGTTCGAGCATTAAGCATAAAGGGGATAATCTCCTGCAAGCTATGACGGGACCTGTCAGACAACTAACCCAAGCAGAGCGAGATTTCAAAAATAATCAAAAAGAGCTTGAACGTGAAGTTGTCGGCTCTGTTTTAGATAGATACCTTAATCCCCTTGCTGAAAAAACGTGCCGTCAAGCCAATGGTTGCGGAGAGAAATTAAAGCCTTTTTTTGAAGCGATGCGCGCGGATATTCTGGATAATTTTGAACTGTTCTTGCCACGAGAACAAGCTTCTTTTTCACTGTCAGACCTTGCGGTGGGTATTCCTTCAAACCCTGAGCATGCGTTCTCACGTTATGATATAAACCTTTTTGTGGACAACTCAGAAACCAAGGGGGCACCTATTGTTTTTGACTCCCACCCGACCTTTAGCCATCTTTTGGGTTGCGTGGAAAGAGAATCTGAAATGGGAGCCTTAGTAACTAACTTCACCTTAATAAAGCCCGGCTCTTTGCATAAGGCCAATGGTGGTTTTCTGGTTTTACATGTGGAAGATATAGTTACTAATCCGTCCGCATGGGAAGGTTTGATGCGTGCTTTACGTTCTTCGAGTTTAGGTATTGAAGATGCCAATGAAAGCGCCGATGTAATACGTACCAAAGGTATCGCTCCTCAAGCGCTTGATTTGAGCGTAAAAGTAATTTTGATTGGGCCAAATTTAGTATACGAACACCTTTTGGAGCATGATGATCGTTTTGCCAAGCTTTTCAAAGTAAAAGCACAAATGAGTAATGAAACTAACCGTACAGTAAGCAATGTTAAATCATGGTTACTCAATTTATCTGCAATTATCGATGAAGCACAGCTCCTGCCTTTTGACCGTCAAGCTATTGCAAAAATAGTAGACTATGGTACAGAACTTTGTGAAGATCATAAAAAAATCAGTTTAAAATTCCCTATGGTTCGTGAGGCTATGATTGAAGCTTCTGCTCTTGC
>CAYJHY010000464.1:0-1683 GCA_964369875.1 uncultured Mailhella sp. | reverse complement strand
TAAGTAGTTCTTCTAAATTTTCAGCTTCCGCGTCGCCACAAAACAGGGCAAGTCCCTGACCGTCTTTTTCTAAACGGATAATCAGTGAAGATTGGTTATCCGTTGCTTTTTTATTTCTATACTCTTTGGGCGGATAAAGAATTTTGAGTGCATAGCCGTCACCAAGGTCTAAAACATCTCCCATGCCAAGGCTGATGCTTTGCAGATTTTGTTCTGCCAGTCTCTTGTCTGCAAGTTGACGATTTTTACTCATTTCTGCCTTGTTTTGGGAGTTCTCATAAAAATGTTGAGGATCAAAATATCGAATCATATGGGGCATGCCGTTGATATGATCGGAATCGTCATGGGTGGCGATAAGGCTGTGAATTTTGGGCGGAGCATTGTCCGTCAAAAAGTGCGCTAAAATATCTCTGCCTGCGTTAAAACGTGGAGAGGCAGAACCGCCCACATCAAGCACAAAATTTCCCTTTTTTGTCTGCATAACAATGCATTGACCTTGCCCCACATCCACAAGATGGAGTGTAAAATTTTTGTTTATAAAAAGTCTTTGAACGTGTCCCGAAATCAGTAAGCAAAAGGACAAAACACAAAGTATATACAATGAAAAATATTTTCTTTGTAAGGGCTTAAAGTATGACTTTTTTTTATCAATAAAGCAGTAACAAAAAATAATCAGAAGTAAATAATAGCCCAAAATGCTAAGCAGTGTCGGCTTTGAAAATTGTTCCACAGGGTGAAAACCCATATTATCCAGATATTGAAGGAATTTGATAAGAATCTCTGTAGGATAAATGGAAATATCAACAAAAAGCTGTGCCAAACTTGTAAAGTTAAGGCTAAGCAAAGCCAGAAAGGCAAAAGGTAAGACGATGATAGCCAAAACAGGAAGCCACAGCACATTCAAGACAAAGAAATAACTGCCAAGACCAAATACTTTTATAATGAGTGGCAGGGTGCAAATCTGGATAATCAAAGAAAAGATAAAAAGGTCTATGGCGTAACGAAGAACGTTTATCACTTTATGTTGCAAATGATTCATTTTGAGGGCTTTTTTATCAGTGTGCTTTAGGCGGTAAAGTTTTCTTTGCTTTATTCTGTTGTATGCATAAGGGCGTCGTAAAATCTTGTAGCCAAAGGTGAGGCACGGGGCAAAAAGACACAGAGAAAAAAGACAAACAAAAGAAAGCTGTACCCCAAGGCTGAAAACGGTATTGGGATTAGAAAACACTATGCAAGCCAAAGCCAAAAATAAGGCGTCGATTAAATCAAAGTTCTTTGCCCTCACCCATGCAAAGCCCATCAGGCATAGCATTATAAATGCACGCAAGAGTGAATACGGGGCGTTGCCAAGAAACACGTAAACTAAGCCCAAAGGAATACTGAGATAAAATATGGTCTGTCTACGTGGAAAAAATGCGTAGGGTTTCAGATAAGAAAGAGGATAAAGTATAAGCCAAAAAATACCTGTCGCTACAAGCACACAAAGCGCCAGATGTTGTCCCGATAAGGCCAAAGAATGGCTTAAGTTCGCCATATTAAAAAGGGCAGACTCGTTATGGTTTAGATAAAATTTATCACCGAAAATAAGCGCCATTAAAATTGCTTTGGCTTGATTTTTTATGCTTGACAAATTTTCATTATAATAAGGATTGCTTTCGGGGGTAGAAGTGTTTCCACGCTTTA
>CAYJHY010000463.1:0-1685 GCA_964369875.1 uncultured Mailhella sp. | reverse complement strand
TCATGACAGCCCATACAGAGCTCATGATACACTTTCATAACGTTCTCGGGAGTAACTCCAATCATGGCATCGTGACAAGTTACACAATCTACCCCATAGGTTTCTGCATGAAGCGTATGGTCAAGCACGACATTCCCATAAATATTCTTCATTAAAACCCTTGTAGGCTCAACATTAATCGTTTCTTCATGCTGAAAAGCGTACGCACTTATACCACCAAGAAGAACACATACAAAAATCAGAAAATGTTTTCTCAAACGAATCTCCTTTTGGTTAAATTACTCTAAATTATAGAAATTTAACCTCATCACGTCTTCGGTATTTTGAAAAAAAAATTCGATTTTTTTTTGCACAAATACCTTATCTACCCTTTCTTTATGCCAAAAAATAACCTTTATGTAAACCATAAATTATTTTTTTATTTGTTATTTTTTTCACATTACATACCTAACCTCCTTTTCAATTTAAAAGCCAATTTCCTTGTTATTTGCAAAAAGAAAACTTTTAATGTACCTTCTCAAAAAATATTACTATCACAATCATCGAGAATAGCATGGTAAAAATAAAAGAAACATATATGTGCTCCGCTTGCAGGTCTCAATTCCCCCAATGGAAAGGCCAATGCACGAAATGCCAAGAATGGAATACCCTTGAAGTTGTTAGCGTAAAGGCAAATCCTAAGGGTAACAAAAGCCTTGTTCAAAGCAAAAATGCACCCATTGCTCTAAAAGACGTCACTGTAGAAAATCATCAAACCTTTGGTTGTGGTTTAGATGCTTTGGACAAAATCCTTGGAAAAGGTTTTGTACCGGGTTCCGCTCTTTTAGTGGGTGGCGAACCGGGGATAGGGAAATCCACCCTTCTCCTACAACTTGCGGGAGCGGTTGCCAAAAACAGCGCCCTAACAACAAACAGCGCCGACCCGACAAGAGAACGTCTTGTCCTCTATGCCAGCGGTGAAGAATCCCTCCCACAAATTAAAAGCCGTGCGGAACGTCTCGGAGTTTTACACGAAAATCTTTTGGCCATTGCCACCTCAAGGGTGCAAGACATCATTGACGTTATCGAAAAAAACACCCCTGATTTATTGATTGTGGACTCCATCCAAACCCTTGCCTCAGATTATGCCGACGGTCTCCCCGGTAACGTCGGTCAAGTGAAAGCTTGCGCCACAGAACTTGTGGAAGTTTGTAAAAAATTACACTGCACCCTCGTTTTGGTAGGTCACGTCACCAAAGAAGGAGATCTTGCAGGTCCAAGGCTTTTGGAACATCTCGTAGATACCGTTATCTCCCTCGAGGGCGACAGAAGGCAAATCTTCAGAATTTTACGCGTTCTCAAAAACCGTTTTGGCCCCAACCAAGAACTTTTGGTTTTTCAAATGAAAAAACAAGGTCTTGAAATTGTAGAAGATCCCTCAACATTCTTTCTTGGTGCACGTGACCCTTCCCTCTCAGGCACAGCCGTCGTTATGGCGGTAGACGGCCAAAGAACCTTTGCCGTGGAAATTCAGGCTCTCGTTTCCAAAACCTATCTGGCAATCCCAAGGCGCACAGGTCTCGGATTCGACGTTAACCGCCTCCATCTGCTTCTTGCCGTTCTCGAAAAACGTTTGCGCCTCAATTTTGGACAAGTAGACATCTATGCAAAAGTCGGCGGTGGCATGAAATTACAAGAACCCGGTC
>CAYJHY010000462.1:0-1687 GCA_964369875.1 uncultured Mailhella sp. | reverse complement strand
TACAGCGAAAAACGTGGACATAACTTTATGATCAACTATGATTTTGATAAAGTTAACACCGCCGACTATGTTGGTCTTTACGTTCCCGGTGGACGTGCTCCCGAATATATCCGCCTTAACGATCGTGTGCTTGAAATTGTCAAAGAATTTGAAGCAGACAACAAACCCATCGCTTCCATCTGCCACGGCCCACAAGTACTTTGTGCTGCCGATGTTATCAAAGGCAAAAAATGTATGGCTTACCCAGCAGTTATGCCCGATGTAAAAGTTTGCGGCGGAACCTTCGTTGGTCCTAACGCAACTTTCAGCGACGCAGTTGTCGACAAAAACCTCGTTACCGGTGCCGCATGGCCCGGACACCCCGATCTTATCGCTGAGTTCGTAAAACTCCTCGGCGCTGAAATCAAGATTTAATTTTATAGTTATTTTTTGGCTTTTTAAAGGGGGAGGGGAGCACTTTTTGTGAACAAAAAGTACTCCCCTCTCCCTTTACCCCCTCCCCTCTCCAAAAAACTTTAATATTTAAGAATATTTTTTACTTTAATAAGGCTTTATATATATGGATGACTTATCTCTAATTATCGATTTTCATAAAGAAGCAGGGCGACAAGGCCCGGGCTCCGTTCAAACTACCCTCAAAGCGCTTTCGTTTTGTGATTTAGACCCAAACACAACCCTTAAAGTTTTAGACATAGGGTCAGGCACAGGATCAAGTTCTTTCGTTTTAGCCAAAATGCTGAATGCTGAAATTATCGCAGTTGACTTTCTCCAAGAGTTTTTGGATGTGATGCAAAAGCAAATCGAAGAGCGTGGCTACTCTGATAAAATAATGTCCCTTTGTGCCTCCATGGATGATTTGCCTTTTAAAAAAGAAAGTTTCGACCTTATTTTATCAGAAGGGGCTATTTACAATATGGGCTTTTTGGAAGGCATTCGATACTGGAAAAATTTTCTAAAACCTCATGGAAAAATGATTATTTCAGAAATCACTTGGACAACAAACAATCGTCCTCAAGAACTTCAAGATTTCTGGGTTAATGTGTATCCCCAAATCGATACGGCATCAAACAAAATAAAACAATTGGAAGAGTGCGAATACCGTACTCTTTCCTATTTTACCCTTCCTGAGGACTGTTGGCTTAAGAACTATTATATACCGATGCAAAATCGGTTCGATGCATTTTTGGATAAGCATAATCATAGCGACGAAGCCAAAGCACTTGTAGAATCGGAAAAACAAGAAATTGCACTCTATGAAAAATTCAAAAACTATTATAGCTATGGCATGTATATCGTTGAGAAGATATAGTTATATTTTTTTATTTACGTCAGGATGTTCCACCCTTCCTTTAGTCTCAGTTAACGGTGTTATGGATTCCTACGTCGTGATGTACCATCCCTCCTCAGAATGACAACACGGACATGTTTCAAAGTCAGACTGCGGTTCTCTTCTTTGATTGCAATCTGAAAAAAGATACACTTGCAAGAGCTTATTTTTTGAAAGAATAAATCTATTTACTATTAAAGTTTTTTTTGGAAAAGGGAGGGGGTTTGGGGGAGGGAAAAACGCTTTTTTGTTCACAAAAAAGGTTTTTCCCTCCCCCAAAGAAATAAAAACAAATCATAAAAATCAAAAAAGCCCTTTTCCGAAGAAAAGGGCTTTTTTTATAGTAAGTCTAAATCGAAT
>CAYJHY010000461.1:0-1690 GCA_964369875.1 uncultured Mailhella sp. | reverse complement strand
GTGATTTTAGTTTTTTTGAAATACCCGTAAAATAATCTCTCATTTCTTGATAAGGTTCATTATATGCACTTTTAGGTAAAATTCCGAATAAACGATATAAACCGTATTCTTTACTGTTCATATTTTTACTGGTTGGTACCCCCATCCCACCGCCAATATCTAAAATACTGATATTGAAATTGTAATCTTCTTTAAGCATTTTCATAAACTTCAATGCCTTTTCAATACAACTCAGGTGATAGTTATTAGCTTTTGCATTGCTCATAGTGTTAAAGTGTAAGCCACAAACATCAAAACAGTCTGAATGATTAGACAGTAGTTGCAAAACGTTTTCCATATCAATACTGCCAAGAAAGACACCAAGTTGGGTGTCTTGTGACATACCAAGTCTAATACCGACTCTTGCTTTTTTATTTTGTTTTTTGCTTTCTTGTAAAATAGTATGCACTTCTTCAACATTATCAATATTTATAAGAATTCCATTTGCTACCGCTTGCGATATTCCTTTGAGCGATTTGTCTACTCCATTGTATATTATTTTTTCTCCTGGCACTCCCAAGCTTTGAGCCAACCACCGTTCATAATCGGATATAAGTTCTGCACCAATCCCCATATCATGTAAAAGCTTTAGAATTCCCGGTATACAGTTTGTTTTATATGAATACGTTATCATAGATTTTTCAAACAAGTCATTCATAATTTGTTGGATGGTTGATACATGTTTACGCAAACCCTCAGCATTAACAACCAACAAGGGAGTTTCGTATTGATTTGCTAACTCCACACAAGAGTGTCCATTAACTGTCAATTCCCCTTTCTCATTACTGTCAAGGTCCCACAAGGAAGGAGGTGGAAGTTTTTGTTTTAATTGGTAGGCAAGAGATTGCTTTTTTAGGTAGTTTCCTATTATATTTAATGCGCGCATTTTTTCCCTCAGTTTAAAATTGTTTCACTATTATCATAAAATATTAACAAAGTTAGTGCCAACTAAAAAAAACTAAGCCTAAGCACTTCATGGCATAGTTTGATATTTCCCAATAATTAAAGCGTAGTATCTAAGCCAGAGCGTATTCATAAAAAATTTCTCAATTTATATCAAGAAGGATGAGCTTGCTTTGAGAGAAATATTTATAAACACATAACCAAAAAGCAAGAGAAATCTGACGCATAAATAACCATAAAGGAGTTGATGTAGTCACACCCTAATAGTGTCAACCTACTATACAACTCAGTCAATAAGCAACCTTTTTTTACAACCTCTAAAATATTTCCACACGTCATTCCAATTGGCTTATTCTTGGGGAAAGAGCCTCCCCTTTCCTCAAAAAATTTGAATAGTGGATGGCTAAACTAAAGATGTATGCTTCTTATGACATCATACTTTTAAATTTAAAGAGAATTGAAGTGCTGTAAGCATTTCCCCCCTTCTTTACGTAATTAGATTAATTAGAAATTTCAAAATATTCAGAATTAAGTTTTATAAGATAATCTTTTATATCAGCATCCGATTTTTTGGATTTTCATTAAATAGCCTTATCTCCAATGAAAAACACATAAGGGCTTGACATTTTATAAAACCTTTGAGATAGTGAATTATTGCACAAAAGTTTTCAGCATCACAACACTTTTATTTTATTAACTTAATTCCTATTATGGAGGCCTTATGAAAGGTTATGCAATGTTGAAGATT
>CAYJHY010000460.1:0-1698 GCA_964369875.1 uncultured Mailhella sp. | reverse complement strand
AGAATTACAACAATAGATTCAATCTGGTTCACCAATTGTTGCTTGGCGCTTTCGGCAGAAAGTGCGGCTTCTTGTTTGAGTCTGTCTTGTTCTGTTATATCGAGGCCGACTTCAACATGTCCGATTTTATCTCCGTTGCTATTGTGTAAATAGCTGAGACGCATTTGCATGACTTTGCCGTTAGGGAGGCGGTTAATAGCTTCGGGGTAACCTTGTTCAAGGCGTGTAATTCCGCAATCCGGAGTATTGCAAAGATTTCCGTTACGTGTGTGACACGGTTGCCCTATAAGGTCTTCAAGTTTCTTTCCTGTACCGCTAAGACCTGCTTTATTGACTAAAATCCAATTTCTGTCCATATCCGTGACGGAGATATTGATGGGCAAGGCATCCAAAACTGATTGGTACCAGTGGGTTTGTTCTTTAAGTTTGTCCACCATATTTTTGAGACTTACAGCCACCTCTTCAAATTCATCATTTGTGTTGATGTCGAGGTAAAGATTTTCTTCCCCTTTTGTTACCCCTATAGCAAATCGGGCAATTTTTTTAATGGGAGCCGTAAACTTAAAGGCTATAAATAAGGAAATTCCAAGTGTAACAATAAGGCCGATAAAGCTTTCTAATGCGCTGTAAAAGAAAGCATCTGATTCAGCTTGAAGTGCCAGACTGACAGGTAAACCGATAAACCACATGCCAACCGTTTTATTACTGTGATTTGTAGCGGGCCAATAGGCGGCAAGATAGTTTTCACCGTTAATCTGGCTTTCCCCAAAATATGCTTTTCCCTGATTTAAAACTTGATTCTCAATATGTTGATTATTGAGTTTTGTACCGACAATGCGCTGACCACTACTACTTTTAATGGTTGTCATTACACGCGTATCATCAATAAAAAATGTGACTTGGGCTTTTAATAGGCCTCCAAGCCAGTCCAGATATTCAGGATTGGAAAGAGAATCTCCCAGAATAATAGCCCCAACGATTTTGCCGTTATGCCGAATGGGGCTTGCTCCACGCATGGAATAGGGTACAATACTACCCATGGTAATGCCTGATGAGCTTGTTCCTTGCAGGGCATTTGCGATAATATTTTGTGATGAAATATTATCACCTTTTATATCAGAGTGACTTCGGGATAAAACATTCCCTTTCTCGTCGGTCAGGGTGACCAAAGGGGTTTCACCGTCACGCATAATGCTGTTTGCAATGTCTTTTAAAGCTTGTGCATCCTTATTAATGATGGCATTTGAGAGGCCCTCAAAGCGTGCTCCAATTTTTGCCAGATAAATGTATTCGCTTTGTTTGGCTTTGGTGATGGATGCGAAGTTGTTTTGGGCTACATTGATATTATTTTGAAGAGTTTGTTCAAGTGTGCTTGAATAGTTGAAGCTTGCAGAAAAGAAAGTGGCTCCCGTGCTCAAAAGAACAAGCGACGTAAGAGCTAAGACAAACTTTTTAGTGACAGATAATTTCATGTTGTCCTCCCCAAGACAAAAAATTATTATACAAAATTGTTGTTGAAACTGAAAAAGTTTAATCTAGTCGACAAAATGAGTATATGGAGTACGTAGTAGTTGACTTTATCTAATCTTCATCCTTTTCGCGTGTAATTACTTTAAGTTACCTCTAATAATATATGTTGTCAATAGAGGTGTCTTTTTACTCTATCGGTTTAGATTGTTTTTTATTTAGGTTGATATT
>CAYJHY010000459.1:0-1704 GCA_964369875.1 uncultured Mailhella sp. | reverse complement strand
CTGAGGGCTTTGTGCTAATATCATCATTAAAGTTTTTTTTGGAAAAGGGGAGGGGTTTTGGGCGGGGAAAAACGCTTTTTTGTTCACAAAAAAGGTTTTTCCCCTCCCAAATACATACCAAATTTAACTGACATTATAATGCGTTGGCTACTTCTTTTGCCCATGCAAGGATTTCGTCTTCGTTTTCTTCGGCGTGGCCTTCGACCCTCAATCCGTGGTTGATAATTTTTGCGTTAACTTCTTTATATTTTTCTTCAATAAAATCAACGCCTCCACAGTAGAGTGGATAACTGACATCACCTGAGGCAAAGGCCGCACATTTTTTACTTTCTAGTCCCATCTCGGGGAAACTGTTTTCGTATTCGCTGAACTCACTTTCTAAGAGAATTTCATCGATTCCCCAAATGGATGTTCCAAGCAAAACACAATCATAGCCGTCGCCAAGGCCTTCGGCTTTAACTTTGCCTGCATTTTTGCAATCTACTTCATGTCCTTGAGATTTTAAGTAGTCCTCAAGCATAAAAGCGATGGACGCGGTATTTCCCGTAACTGAACCATATATTATTCTAACTTTTGACATTATAAACTCCTTAGTTATTATATTTATATAATATAATAACCGTGGCTTGTCTGTCAATTAGGAATCATTACTAAATTTACGCGCCCATAAACAGTTGTTGACGGCAAGGCTTACGGCTATCATAAAGGCAATACCTAAAGGCAAAAGAGAATCTACGAGTAAAAGTGCCACTAAAGCACTGACGGAAGCCGCCACAAAGCTTTGACTGCTAAAAAGTAAAGATGCCGCCAATCCCGAGCAATGCGCATAATCACGCATAAAGAGCGCCATAGTGTTTGGAACTATGCCTCCATTACAGGCAACGGTACAAATAAGGCATGTAATGTAAATGCTGTTATTTTCCGGTTGGATAATGGTGCAAGCAAAAAAAGCCATAGCAAAGCAAAACTGGATGGAAAGAAAGACTGTAAGGATTTTTTCCGGAGAGAAATATTTTAGAAGATAGCTGGACAGTCTGTTTATCATCATAACCCCAATGACAGGAAAAGTCATAAGAAGGGAAAAGTGTTTTTCGGAGAGGCTGAAATATTTTTGATAAATAAAAGACGCATTGGTCAAGAAAATCATAACGATACAAAAACTGCAACACTGGAGCGCAAGATACATCATGGAGCGTTTATTTTTAAGGATATGAATCAGTTTTGAGTCGTTGCTTTTCGCTTGCTGAGTGGGTTTTTTGAAGGAAAGCATTTTTAAAGCAAAACATGCAACGATCATAGCCAAAAAAGCCAGAAAGGCAAAAATAGCTTGCCAAGGAGCGAATGAAATAATCAAAGTGCCGACACTTGGAGCAATGGCAGGAGCCAGCATGGTGAGAAGAGCGACAAGGGAAAAAAGTTTTGCCGATTGTGTGCCTTCACTGTGATCTCGAATAAGGGCTGCACTGCAAATACTGGCCATGCCTCCGCCAAGAGACTGGATTACGCGCCACATCCAAAAAAATTCCAGTCTATCAACAATCATCAGCATAATACTGGCTGTGATAAAGATACCGAGACCACAAAGAATAATGGGTAAACGTCCAAGCTTATCTGAGAGATTACCGCCAATAAGCTGCCCAAGGGACATGCCGAAAATAAACATACTGACAGTGACAGAAATTTGGGACAGGTCTGTGGAAAAAT
>CAYJHY010000458.1:0-1715 GCA_964369875.1 uncultured Mailhella sp. | reverse complement strand
GGAAGGCTTTGTGCGTGTGCGCATCGCAACCCTTGGAGAAGAAAAACAAATTTATACCCTTGACGATGCCCCAAGCCTTGATAAAAATAAAAAGCATACCATTGACTTGGTAGTCGACCGTTTGGTGATTAAAGAGGATATGCGAACTCGTTTGGCAGATTCCGTTGAACTTGCATTACGCCACGGAAACGGCCGTATAATTGTGATGTGTGAAGGAAAAGAAGATGTGGTGCATTCCACAGATTCTGTATGCCCTAAATGTCACACCAGTATGCCAAGCCCTTCCCCGCAGTTATTTTCTTTTAATAGCCCACAGGGGGCATGTCCGCAATGTGCGGGTATTGGCACTGTGGCCACCTTTGACCCTCAACTTATTGCCCCCGATACTTCCCTTTCTTTAAAGGAAGGTGTACTTGCCCCTCTCGACCAGCCTACTACATGGGCACGGATGGAAAAGGCTCTTGAGGCGCTTGGCAAAAGACATAAATTTACCTTGACCACGCCTTTAAAAGATTTTTCCGAAAACGCCAAAAAAGCCTTATTTCACGGAGAAGCAGGGGGTGTCAATCGTACGGGATCTCTACGTCGTAATTTTATGGGCGGTACAAGCCTAAATCGTGACACCATACACCAACAAGAAGGCGACATTTCCACAGAACACTGGCCGGGAGTTATGCTTTTACTTGAAAAACGCATGCAACACAGCGACGCTTGGGGTGATATTTTATCAAAATATAGTTATGCGGTGGACTGCCCTGCTTGCAAAGGCGCACGCCTTCGCCCTGAGTCCTTGCATATTCGTATCGGACAAGGCAAAGAAACAGGCAAGAAAGAAGGGGATGTTCAAGAATATAACATCTTTGAATTTTGTAGCCTTTCCATCGCCAAGGCTTTAAAATGGCTTGAAGACATCCATTTTGAAGGCAGTCAAGCCATTATTGCGGAACCTTTGCTCAAAGAGCTGACCCATCGCCTCACCTTTATGAATAACGTCGGCCTTGATTATATTTCCCTTGGGCGTTCTATGATTACCCTTTCGGGCGGAGAATCCCAACGTATTCGCCTTGCTTCCCAATTGGGTTCGGGGCTTGTGGGGGTGACCTATGTGCTTGACGAACCGTCCATCGGCCTGCACCCAAGGGATAATGAAAGACTTATCCAAACCCTAAGAAGCTTGCAGCAACGCGGAAACACCGTGCTTGTGGTGGAACACGACGAAGCCACCATCAGAGAAGCAGACAGCATCATTGAACTTGGTCCCGGTTCGGGTGCTCATGGTGGTGATATTGTTTTTGCAGGGAGCTCTGCAAAGCTTTTGAAATCCGACTCACTGACCGCAAAATATATGCGTGGAGATATGAAAGTGCCTTTGCCCGACGAAAGGCGAGAAGCAACAGAGTATCTTGGCATGCGTGGGGTTAGTACCAACAATATTAAAAATATTGATTGTGATATACCACTCGGAGTACTCACTTGTGTGACGGGTGTTTCAGGTTCGGGAAAAAGTTCTCTGGTTATTGATACCCTCTATAAACATGCGGCCATGCACTGCGGAATAAAAGTGGATCAACCCGGTAAACTCAAAGAGCTTATCAATGCGGATAAGATAGAACGTATTGTTTCTATCGACCAAAGCCCCATCGGCAGAACTCCCCGTTCCAACCCTGCCACCTATACGAAAATTTTTGATGAAATCAGAAATATTTTTGCCATGA
>CAYJHY010000457.1:0-1716 GCA_964369875.1 uncultured Mailhella sp. | reverse complement strand
CTCCCAAAAAATCTCTTCCTAAAACTATACTTTCATTGCTCGACTTGCGTTCAATACAGCCAAGAGGGCAACACCGACATCGGCAAAAACAGCTTCCCAAAGTCCTGAAACCCCAACGAGGCCAAGGCATACAAAGAGAAGTTTAATACTGAGCGCCATGACAATATTTTGCCATACAATCTTTCTTGTGGCGCTTGCTATGCGCAAAAGTTCAGGCACACGCGCCGGATTATCATCAAGAATAACAACGTCTGCGGTTTCGATGGCCGCTTCCGAACCAAGTCCGCCCATGGCAATGCCGATTCCTGCGGTGGCAAGCACGGGGGCGTCGTTAATCCCGTCACCCATAAAAAGACTTTCTTTGGAAGGGGCAAGACTTTCCAAAACATGCGCTTTTTCATCGGGCAAAAGGCGACTTCTCACTACATCAAGGGGGAGCTGTTTGGCTATGCTTTGCGCACCGAATTCATGGTCACCCGTAAGCATGGCAAGGGTATTGATACCTTGATTTTTTAGCTCTTGAAGGGCCGTTTGGGCTTCGGGGCGGATGGTGTCCGCACAAAGCAGACAACCGAGATAGATATTATTTCTTGCCACCAAAGCAAGGCTTCCGCCTTCTTTTGCCATATCGTCTAAAATTGAGCTGTCGGGTAGGTTTTTAATTTCGGGCAAAGATTGTAAAAATTCTTTTGTACCTACAACTATTGTATCACTGTCAGCATTGGCGATAACCCCTTTACCTGCTACTTCTTGCACGTGCAGTTGTAAAGTTGCGGGGATTTTTGCGTGTTGTAAAAGATAGTGTTTAACAATGGCCTTGGCTATAGGGTGATTAGAGCGACTTTCCGCAAGACTCGCGGTGGCCAAAAGTTCTTCTTGGCTCACGTTTTCTGCGGTGTGGATGTTGGCAATTTTAAACGTTCCGTGAGTAAGAGTGCCTGTTTTATCGAAAGCCGCCAGTTTAGTGTGTTGTAAGGCGTCGATAACATAACCCCCCTTGACCAAAATACCCTTGCGCGAAGCCGAGCCGATACCGCCAAAATAGCCCAAAGGAATCGAGATAATAAGGGCGCAAGGACAGGAAACCACAAGAAGCACCAAGGCTTTATAAAGCCATTCCGAAAAAGTGCCGAAGCCAAAGAGGGGGGGCAAAATGGCCACAAGGCAAGCGGTCAAAACTACACCGGGGGTGTAATATCTTGCAAAACGGGTAATAAAACGTTCGGTCGGAGCTTTACGGGCGTTGGCGCTTTCCACCATTTCCAAAATGCGTGCTACGGAAGTGTTTTGAAAAACTTCGGTGACCTGTATAACCAAGGCACTGTCTTTATTGATACAGCCTGCGAAAACATGTGTGCCTTCTTCGGCAAAAACAGGCATGGATTCTCCAGTTAATGGAGCGGTGTCTACTTCGGAACTGCCGTCAACAACAACACCGTCAAGGGGGATTTTTTCACCGGGGCGAACCAAAACATAGGAAGAGATGGGTACATCTTCGGGATTCATATCTTTAGCGTTATGGCCTTTTTCATCACAAACGTGTGCAACGGATGGTTTCGCCGCCAAAAGGGCACGGATGGAACGTCGGGAATTACCCGCGGCTTTTTCCTGTACATATTCCCCGATGCAATAAAAAAGCATAACGCCTACCGCTTCGGATAAGTGACCGATGGCAATGGCCGCCATGGTGGCACCGCCCATAAGGGTAAATTCATT
>CAYJHY010000456.1:0-1721 GCA_964369875.1 uncultured Mailhella sp. | reverse complement strand
CAAACTCCTTTTACCTGATTTGTAATTTAAGATAGAGATCACCCTGCCATTTTCCAATTTTTTTCCCCATACCTTTAAGACACAGGGGCTTGCCGGGTACAAAATCCATGGGTAGGGTCACCTCAATGGTTTGCAGTTCTCCCGACCATCCTGCCCTAATTTGCAGACGCATTTTTGCACCCGCAACCAATTTTGAAGCAGGAAAATACATTTCTAATTCTTCATCGATTTGATTTTTAAACCAACCGCTCAATCCTTGCTTAATGCCACTTGTGATATGCTCTGTTTGCTCTTTGACATTTTGCAACACAGCGTTTACTTGCTTTGGCTCATTTGAAGACTCTGATTCTGAATTTTGCACATTATCTACAGGTTTACTCCAAAACGAATTGCGCTCAACACTCTCTTCATTGGTTAGCGACTTTGTTTCCCCGTACTGTTTTTTCATTTTTTCGTAAACTATACGGGTTTGCTCGTCTTCGAGTAAATCATGGAGCAAGTCTTCTTTGCTCTTATGCGGTTGTTTCTTTTGCAAATCTCCAATCATGCTTTCGGCGTATTTGATAAATTCAAGATCAAACTCCGAAGTTTCTTTTTTTGAAGAAAAGAAATTTTCAAATATGGGTTTTCCTTGTTTTGAGTAAGCGGCGGCACGTTTTTTATAGTTTTGATTTCGATCTTTTTCCTCTTGCATTTGCTTTAAAAGCCGTTCTTTGTGCTCGATTTCTCGTCTCAGAGCTTCGGCTTTTTCTTTATCTGCTTTGAGTTTACGTTCGACTTCCGTTCTCTTCATTTGTTCGTGTAAACGATTTCTTTCTTGATATTCTCTTTCCTGACGTTCCTTTATTCTTCGCCTTTCATCGAGAAGACGTTCTCTTTCAAGTCTTTCTGCTCTTTCTTTTTCTTTTTGAGCAAGCCTTTCTTTTCGTCTTTGCTCTTCCTCAAAGGCTTGTTTTTTATTGGCCATTTCACGGGCCTTTTTTTGTTCTTGAGCAGCTTTTTCTTTTGATTTTTTGAGATCTTCTGCGGCCTTGGCTTTATTGGTTTCGGCATTTATATTACTTAAAATAAACTCATAGGCTTCTTTGACCTGCTGAAAAGACTCCACCGCCTTGGGGTTGTTTGGATTTCTGTCAGGGTGCAAGGCAAAGGCAAGTTTACGATAGGCTTGTTTAACCTCGTCCATACTTGCGCCTTTAGAAATTTGCAAAGTTTTATAACATTCATTTAATGATATAGGTTTTTTAGCCATTAAAAAGCCCTACTCCACAAATCTAAAAATTATTTTTTAGGTAACTCATCTTCTCGAACAATTAAAGCTCTGCCATCGCGTTTGGGATCCGTACCGAGAAGTACATTTTCTTTTAAATAGTCAAACCCGTCATGGGCAAACACTGCGTGCGCAACATCTTTAATCCCGGGACAGTCAACTTTTGCCATGGCGAAACTTATATCATCGATAAGATTTCCCCTAAAATAAGGCCATGCACGGCAAACATCGGGGCGTGCTTCATGGATGCTACAACCTTTATTTTCCTGAAAAAATAAACAGTACAAATCATCTTTTACGACCAAACACGGCTTACCGTCAAAATCTTCGGTATATTTTTTAATAAAATCGGCTTCATTCAATTTAAAATAGTTTAAAAGCCTAGGTAAATCCCGCGGGCCGACCACAATACCGCCACGACCATGACAGCAGTGACCACACATTTTACAGG
>CAYJHY010000455.1:0-1726 GCA_964369875.1 uncultured Mailhella sp. | reverse complement strand
CCTAAGCTAAGCTCTGCTTCAACAATATAGGAACTAAAGGGATAGTTATCTTTAATTTCCATAAAGTATTTTGCGGCCTTACGATATTCCTTAGCTTGCATGGCATCGTTGCCCGCTTCAAATATTTCTTGAACAGTGTCATCGGCCACAGGAATAAAATACTTATCAATAACCCCACCGCAACCTGTTAATACAAGCAAAACGGCAAGTAAGGACAATTTTTTAAACATCAATATGCTCCAAATAAGTAATGGCGGCAGTGGCGGCGGTTGCACCGTCACCTACAGCAGAGCTCACTTGGCGACAAGCTTTATCCCTAATATCTCCTGCTGCAAAAATACCTTTAACCTCAGTGCGCATTTCTGCGTCGGTAATTATAAACCCATGGCTATTTGTGGGAATAGATTTTGGTAAAAAGCCACTGTTTGGCAAGTTTCCAACATAGATAAATAAGCCTTCGGCGGCAATATCTCTCGTTTCACCACTTTCAACATGTTTGACACGTATGGTTTCCAAATTAGGATTTCCATGCAAGGAATCCACTACATGACTGGTAACAAGTTCAATCTTTTCAGGCATAGAATGAATCTTATCAAGATATACTTTTGCGCCTCTAAAACCTTCACGGCGATGAATAAGATAGACTTTATTCACAATACGTGAGAGATAGAGCGCTTCTTCCAAAGCAGAATTTCCGCCACCAACGATAGCCACATCAAGATTGCGATAGAAATTACCGTCACAAAGGGCACAATAGGAAACCCCTTTACCACGATAATCATCCTCTTCCTTTATCCCGAGGGGGCGATTTTGAGCGCCGGTTGCAACAATCACAACAGGAGCAATCAGGGACTCAGCCCCTTCTGCCATGTGTAATGTGTGCATTGTCACACCATTTTCTTGGCTTTCTTCCATGCTGACAACTTCTGCACGAAGTCTGTCAACTTCGTATTCGTCAAGATGCGCAGAAAAGAGGTCTGTGAGCTCATAGCCTTTAACACCCTTTGGAAAACCAAGATAATTTTCTACTTCAGCGGTAAGTAATACTTGTCCACCGGGGGTATTTTTTTCCAGCAAAGCAGTTTTATACCCTGCACGTACAAGATATAACGCTGCACAAATCCCGGCAGGACCTGCCCCAAGAACAATGGCGTCATATTTTTTCATAATTATAGAGCCTTGCCAATAAGAGCATCGATATTTGATTTAGAAACAGCACCGGTGATTTGATCCACAACTTCACCGCCCTTGAACAAAATAAGGGTAGGAATAGCACGGATACCATAACGGCCGGGAGTGTTTGGAGACTCATCCACATTCATTTTTACAACATTAAGTTTACCTGCGTATTCAGTTGCAAGTTCTTCAATGATGGGTGCTACAGAACGACAAGGTCCACACCAAGGAGCCCAAAAGTCAACAAGTACAGGAAGGTCAGATTTAAGTACACTAGCCTCAAAAGTTGAATCATTAATTTCTACAGCCATATTATTTCTCCCTAACAATGATTTAAAATGTTTACAAAATATCATAATTTCAAGCAAGGCATATGTCAAGACACAATTATCAGAATAATAATTTTTCACGTTTATATAAATGACTGTTTCTTGAGAGGGGGAAAACCTTTTTTGTGAACAAAAAAGCGTTTTCCCCCTCCCAAACCCTCCCCCATTCCCAAAAAAACTTTAATATGGGGGTGTTAAATTTAAAAAAAGTATACTTTTTA
>CAYJHY010000454.1:0-1727 GCA_964369875.1 uncultured Mailhella sp. | reverse complement strand
ATAGATTTGGCTGACAATAAAAAAATCAATCTTATTTTAACCACAGGGGGAACGGGCTTTTCTCCGCGTGATTGCACACCCGAAGCGACCTTGGCTGTTGCCGAACGTAATGCCTTTGGTATTTGCGAGGCCATTCGTGCCCACTCTCTGACCATTACCAAGCGTGCCATGCTGAGCCGTGCGGTTTCTGTTATACGCAAGCAAAGCTTGATTATCAATTTACCGGGAAGCCCCAAAGCGGTGAAAGAAAGTTTGGAATATGTTTTGTCCGAACTGAGACACGGGCTTGAAATTCTTTTGGAAGAAGCTTCCGAGTGTGCTCGCTAAGTTTCTTCAACAATATTCAAAAAAAACTCATTTTAATGTCGTAAATGCTCCAATGAAAGTGTAAGGCATTGACTTGATTTTTTTTATTGAAAACACTCTAAGGTGATTTATTATGTTTATGTTAAGAGTTTGTGCTATTTTCAGCATTTTTGCTTTGTATTTTTATTTTCGATATTTAAGGTATCTTCCTTTAAAAAGAACATATCCTTTACTTATTTTAGCACTTTTACTGAGTTTTCAGCTTTATTTGTTTGAGCTACCTGATTTTGAAATTCCCGATGGTATCCAAGTTGTAAGCCGTGGCCTTTTGGCGCTTTTATGTATCGGTGGTTTTGTCCAAATGGGTTTGGATATTGTTAAAGTGTTGCTGAGACTTTTTGGCATACGAATGGGAAGAATTGCTCCCATAATTTTTCTTCCTTTGCTTGGCTGTGTTACTTTTTACGGGCTTTACCACGCGCTAAAAGTTCCGTCAGTTGAGCATATTACAATAGAATATGAAGAGTTGCCCAAAGAGCTCAAAGGGCTTAAAATTGCGGTGATGGCAGACCCTCACGTGGGAACCTTCTTTCGTCAAGACAGGCTTGATGCTTCCATTGAACTGCTGATGGCTGAAAAACCTGATTTGATTGCCATTGTGGGCGATGCGGCGGATGCTCCCTATGAAAATATTACGGAAGATGTGCTTTCTTTCGCTAAACTGAATGCTCCCCTCGGAGTCTACTTTGTTTCTGGTAACCATGAATATATTACAGGCTATCGAGATTGGGATAGATTTTTCCGAAGCCTTGATAATTTGACAGTCTTAGAAAATGCCCATCATAATATTCAGCTTGGTGATGTGACTTTAAATATTGTGGGTTTGACCGATCCTGCCGGAAGCCGTTTTGGGATTGATAACGGACCAAGTATTAAAGAAGCCCTTGAGGGCTTTGACCCTAGCGGAAAAGAGTATTTTAGAATTTTACTCAGTCATAGACCGGGAATTAAAGAAAATTTCAAGGCACAAGCGGATTTACAACTTTCGGGGCATACCCACGGCGGTGCTTTTTATCCTGTAAATTTCATTATTGCCGATAGCAACGCGGGCTATGTCAAAGGCTTGTATGAAAAAGACTATGGCAAGATTTTTGTAGGCTCCGGGCTTGGGCTTTGGGATGGTTTACCTCTTCGACTGGGGACGACTTCACAAATAGAGATTCTGACCTTGCAGTAATATGAATATACAGTAAGCGAATATTGACTACAAATAAAAGGGGGCATTAGCTCCCTTTTTTATGACCTCAAATATAACTGAATTGCTAACTATGGAGGTCTGTTTTTTTTTAGATGCTTGTGCTCCATAAAAAAAAGCTCCTCATAAAGAGGAGCTTCCGAGCATCAAGGCTATATAGAACTCA
>CAYJHY010000453.1:0-1733 GCA_964369875.1 uncultured Mailhella sp. | reverse complement strand
AACCCTCCCCCTTTCCACAAAAAACTTTAATATTTAATAGGATGTTTTTGTATACACAATCTGTTTTTATTCTTAATGTGTATAGTTTTGCGAATTTCTTTGAAAGAATTTTTAGGATTAAAAAAATTCTCAAAAGCTAAAAAAAAATTTTTAAACTTATGTATACATTTCCTTTATAAAATGCATACATTTCATCATTTAAAAATACTTTTATCAAAAAAAGTAATGCATATATGTATTTTATAAGATTTCAGTGATTTGACATAAAGTCAGAAGCTTGCTAGCTTCTTTTACCACTTTGTACTTTTTATAGGGTGGAAATTTCTAGGAGTGACTGATTATGGTGACTTTTTTGTGTGCAGTAGCATTACTTTTGTTTGGCTACTTTGTTTATGGCAAGTTTATCGCGCGAGTTTTCGGTGTTGACGGAAACCGTGCAGTGCCATCTCAAACACAGGCAGATGGCTTTGACTTCGTACCCTTACCAAGTTGGAAATCATTTTTGATTCAATTTCTAAATATTGCCGGAACAGGCCCTATTTTTGGTGCTATTGCCGGTGCCATGTGGGGAGCGAATGCTTTCTTGTGGATTGCCTTTGGTTGTGTTTTTGCAGGTGCAGTACACGATTTTTTAATCGGTATGATGTCTGTTCGTTCTAACGGAACAACCGTGGCCGAATTGGTTGGAGAAAACCTTAATCAAGCCGCCAGAAAAGTGATGATTGTGTTATCTGCTGTATTGCTTCTTTTGGTAGGTGTTGTGTTTATCGCTTCACCCGCAGATATTCTTGCAAACCTTACCGGTGTTGACAGGTGGATTTTTGTCGGTGTTATCTTGGTGTATTACCTTCTTGCAACGGTATTGCCTGTAGATAAGGTTATCGGTAAAATATACCCACTATTTGGAGCCGCACTTTTGATTATGGCTGCAGGTATTATGATTGGGATGGTTCAGACAGGTTTGTTTTTCCAGATTCCTGAATTTGATTTTTCAAACCCCCATGTTGCTTCTAAATCAATCTTCCCTTATTTATTTATTTCCATTGCTTGCGGTGCTATTTCCGGCTTCCACGCAACGCAATCTCCCATTATTGCAAGATGTATCAAAAGCGAAACAGAAGGACGTAAAGTTTTTTATGGCGCTATGATTACCGAAGGTTTTGTTGCTCTTATTTGGGCTGCTGCCGCCATGACCCTTTTTGGTGGCCTTGAAGGGCTTGCGGGCGCAGGTTCTGCTCCTGTTGTTGTAAACAAAGTATCTATGGAACTTATGGGGACTGTTGGTATGTTCCTTGCGGTGCTTGGCGTTGTTGCTTGCCCTATCACCTCAGGTGATACTGCATTCAGAGCCCTTCGTCTTACCATTGCCGATGCGTTTAAAATCGATCAAAGTAAAAAAATCAATCGCTACTTTATTGTTGTGCCTGTGTTTGCAATTGCTGCGGCACTTCTCTTTATTGATTTTGCGATTATTTGGAGATATTTCTCTTGGTCAAACCAAACCTTGGCAACCTTTGCGCTTTGGGCTGCTGCCGCATACCTTAAGAAAAACGGTAAATTCTATATCGTAGCCCTTATTCCTGCCATGTTTATGACCGTTGTGGTAACTTCCTATATCTTGGTAGCTCCCGAAGGCTTCTATAGCTTTATGACCGCTCATGTGGATCTTAAAACTGCAGAAATGTACGGAAATATCGTTGGGATAGTTCTTGCTGTGTTGTTGGCAGTTCTTT
>CAYJHY010000452.1:0-1735 GCA_964369875.1 uncultured Mailhella sp. | reverse complement strand
TTTCCGACTCCGGATTTGACCGAACTGGTCGGAGGGCAATCATAATGATTAAGTTTCACAATGTCAGCTATGCCTATGCCAACCAAAAAGAAGTGGCCGTCAAAAATGTCAGCTTTGAAGTGGAAGCAGGAAGTATTGTTTTATGTACAGGCGCGAGCGGTTGCGGAAAAACCACGTTAATGCGCCTTGCCAACGGCTTATGCCCACAACACTTTGAGGGCACGCTACAAGGTTCTGTCAGTATTTTTGGAAATAACAGCGCAACAACCCCTATTCGTGAACTTTCCACCCAAATCGGTACTCTTTTTCAAGACCCAGAACAACAATTTTTTGCACTGACCGTGTGTGACGAAATCGCTTTTAGCCATGAGTGTAAAGGCTTACCCGCAGACGAAATTATTGAAAAACTTAATTTTGTGCTCAAAGAATTTTCCATCGAGCACATTAAAGATTCTTCCATTCATGATTTATCCGAAGGACAAAAACAAAAAGTCGGCCTTGCCTCCCTTCACTCACAAAACCTGAAAGCTCTTATTTTGGATGAACCCACTGCCAACCTCGACCCCGAGTCTACTCTGGATTTGGCCAAAAAACTTATGGAGTTACGTAAGCAAGGTTTTGCAATTTTTGTTGTGGATCATCGCCTCTACTGGCTTGACGGAATTGCCGACAAGGTACTGATAATGCAAGACGGTGAAATAAAAGAGCGTGGTGAATTTAGCTTGCTTTATGACGATGCTTTACGGGAAAAATATGGTTTACGAGAAGCAAAAGTTGAAGATAGACGCCAAAGTCTCCCCATTGCACGAGAGCTTGACAAGGTCGGTTTATCCATCGATTATTTGACCTTTGCCTATAAAGACAAAGCCCCCATTTTTGAGGATAGCAGTTTTTATCTCAGCACAGGGATAACCGCTCTTATTGGCGATAACGGAGCCGGCAAAACCACCCTTGCCCGTATTATGACGGGGCTAAACAGAGCCATAGGACGTTTCTTTCTCAACGGTAAAATATGCCCGCAACAGGAGCTTTTGAAACACGTTGGGATTGTTTTACAAAATGCCGATCACCAACTACACATGAAAACAGTTTTTGAAGAAATCCAAACATGTTTTATTCTGGCTAAGCAATTAGCAGAAGGTAAACGTCTAAAAATCAAAAAGAAACATAAGGCAGAAGTTTTCGCAAAAGTTTTCAAAGAAGAATCCCTTGAACTTTTAGAGCGTTTAGGTTTGGAGCATTTAAAAGACAGGCACCCTCAATCCCTTTCTGGGGGAGAAAAACAGCGCCTTATTATTGCTTGTGCGTTGGCAAAAAAACCCACAGTTCTTATTTTGGATGAACCCACAAGCGGACTGGATGGATTGAACATGTTTCGTATTCAAAAAGCGTTAAAAGACTTTTCCAAGGACGGATCTTGTGTACTTGTGATTACTCATGACTTGGAGCTTATCGCCAAAGCCTGCACCCACGCCATTGTGTTATAAAAGAGAACATTTTTTTGGGGGAAATGATTTCCCCCCCCCCCCGTAAGTTTTCTTTTTACTTGCTTTGGCAAGTAAAAAGAAAACTTACGGGGCTTCCAAAGGGAATCATTCCCCCTTTTTTATTTGTCAGGGAGTATGAGGGGTGAAACCCCTCAAATGAGATTCATTTAAATCCAAAAGCACGTCATTCCAATTTACCATAAACTTAAAAGTGTGATATAATAAGAAACATGTTTTTATTGAATTTA
>CAYJHY010000451.1:0-1736 GCA_964369875.1 uncultured Mailhella sp. | reverse complement strand
TTTTTCATAGAGGCTTGGTTGCATAAGGAGGTTTACTCTTTTTGTCCGTTTCTCGATAAACCGTGGATCGAGTTTATAGCCCTCAGGAACTTGAAGTTGAAATGGTCCATGGCATTAACAGATTAAGATGCACTTTCTTCAATGCTTTCCCTCTTGCTTTCGTGAACGACTTCTGCTTGGGAAGCTTCTTTTTCTTCTCGTATACTACTGATAAATTGTTCAGCAGGATTATCTGTGAAAGATTTTTTAGCCATTTTATACTCCAAAAATTTCATTGGTTAGCATTTCATAGTCTTTGGCCACGTTGCTACGTTTTGCGTAATCAAAAATATTTTTTCTTGAAGCTTGGGCTTCTTTTGTGGCCACCCATTCACGAATTTCTGTTTTAAAAAGGCAAGTTCCCTTTTGTTCGGCAGTTTTTTCAAGCATTTTTTTTATGTCTTTACTAAGCACAGAACGAGCATTAAAGTGTGTAATTAATATGCCCTTGGTTTTTAGCTTGGGATTACAATACTTCTTTACGGTTTCATAGGTCTTATAGAATTGCCCAATCTCTTGGAGGCTAAAAGCATCGGCTTGCGCAGGAATAAGAATGGAGTCGGCGGCGATAAGGGCGTTCACTGTCAAAATACTTAAAGCCGGTGGCGTGTCGATGATGACATAGTCATACTAATTTTTGATATTCCCCCAAGGCTTCCTGTAAACGATATTCTTTCCCTGTTTCGACGAGCATTCCATCAGCTCCCGAAAGGGTTGGAACCAACGCTATAAGGTCAACCTCATCAAGCTGTTTTATGCAATCTTGAATATCTGCTTCGTTCATCAGAACTTGCATAATGTTCCGACTGTCTATGATTGCTCCAAGGTATATGTCAGGTTTCCTTGTGCGTCCATATCGATAAAGAGCACCTTTTTTCCTTTTTTTGCTAAAGCAAAACCAATGGCTAAGGCCGTTGTGCTCTTCTCCACTCCGCCTTTTTGATTTGTAGTTGCAATAATTTCAGACATTTTTGCTATCCTTATACATATTTTTTTATACTTGTATTCTTATACATACATAAACATACTTATAGCATTGTACTTAGATATGTATACGAACGCACATAAATATTGTCAATAGGTTTGACTTGCTTTACAAAAAAGTCTAAAACATTGTCAATGACGTACAGCGAAAGGCGTTACTATACGTTTTTGTACAGAGCATCTTATCTTTTCGGGGAAAGCTTCTCCCGTGCAAGAACTTATTTTCCAAATGCTCGGAGCTTTTGCCCAATTTGAACGCTCCCTTATAAAAGAAAAACAAAGAGAAGGTATAGCCAAAGCAAAACAAGAAGGACGTATTACGGGACCCCACGCAAAATTTCAGATCAAGACAGAAAAGAAATCATCAAAGAACGTGATCAAGGGGTAAGCCCTGCCAGTTTAGCGAAAAAGTATGGGGTGAGCAAATCAAGTATTTACGGTTTGAAATAATAAGATGAGAGCATTTCCAATAAAAAAATAATTCCGTCAATGCTCTAAACTCTTCATCGGAGCATCGCGACATTGAAGAGCAAAAAGCACGAGCAGAGCGAGCCTTGCTTGCTCATTAAATGAGTGTTTATGGAGAAAAAAATGAAAGATACAAGAATAATTGGTAAAATAAGTGACCCGAACTTTATCAACAACTTTATCCCCAGTGGGATTTTAATAACAGAAGCAGATGAACATTTTACGATTTTAGAAGCAAATCAACC
>CAYJHY010000450.1:0-1739 GCA_964369875.1 uncultured Mailhella sp. | reverse complement strand
GCGGGGTTTGCTTGCATGGGGATTTGCTTGCTGTAGTTTGAAATTTTATCGAGGGCACGAGCAAGGGCGAGGGGGTCAGCTGAATACTTTGCTCCTCCTTCGTCCGCCAAGTATTCGCGTGAACGAGAAATGGCCATTTGAATAAGGCTTGCCGCAAGGGGTGCCAAAATCATAATAAGGATACTGCCTAAGAAACCGCCATTGCCACCGCCTTCTTCGTTGTTGGATGAAGAACCGAATAGGGACGAAAAATAAAGCATATTGGCGATACTTGTGATAGCCGCGCCAAAAATGGCCGCGATGGTTTGGATAAGAATATCACGATGGGCAATGTGGGCTATTTCGTGTGCTAAAACGCCTCGCAATTCTTCGGGGCTTAGAAGGCGCATAATACCTTGGGTAACGGCAACGGCCGCATTATCAGGATTTCTGCCTGTTGCAAAAGCATTGGGGCTTTGCTCGGGAATAATATAGATTTTTGGTTTTGGAATGCCTGCGTTTTGGCAAAGCTCTTCCACCATTTGGTGTATTTGTGGGGCATCCGGTTTTTGTAATTCTTGTGCCTTATACATTTTAAGCACCATTTTATCGGAGTACCAGTAACTTGCCAAACTGGTAATAGCGGCAAAACCAAAAGCTAGGGCCATGCCGGCTTTTCCGCCGACTAAATTACCTATTACCATAAAAAGCGCAATCAGCGCCGCAAAAAGCATCGTAGTTTTTATTGAACTTGTCATTTTGTCTCCATATATTTTTTGATAATGAACAATTAAGCATTTTTTTCTATAAGGCAAGAGTAAGGAAAGGTGTTTGTAGCACATGTTATAGCACATCATTCCAATTTACCATAAACTTAAACGTGTGATATAATAAGAAACATCTTTTTATTGAACTTAACAGCTCCCTATTAAAGTTTTTTTGGAAAAGGGGAGGGTTTGCCCAACATCTGTTGGATGGAAAAACGCCCTTTTGTTCACAAAAAAGGTTTTTCCCCTCCCAAGAATAAATAACTAAAACTAGCCGACAAAAAAAGCCCATAAATGGGCTTTTTTATACAGAGGAGTTTAGTTTGAGGAGAAAAATATATATTATCGACGTTTGGGAGTCGTTGTTACCCACATAAACCATTTATGGGGATGGCATATGTTCTATATGTAATCATCGTTGTTCTCGATGTGATACTTCTTTATAGCAAATGCCGTGCCAAAGTAGCACAAAAAGATAACACATTGATATAGCAAAACATAATAATATCGCCCTACTTTCACTCCTCATACACTGCGTAAAAATTATACATATTCCCTATGCAATGTGTGTAATTTTTACTTATTGAGTAATTCTTTGACGTAATCGTCTTCATACTCTTTTAATGCATTGCTTACGACTTTACCAAGGGCAAAGAGGGCGATAATGTTCGGAAGAACCATAATACCGTTGAACATGTCCGCAAGTTCCCAAACAAGATCAACCCTAAGGGTAGATCCCAAAATAAGAAATGCTATTACAATAATTCGATAGCCGCTCACCGCTTGTGTCCCAAAAAGAAATTTAATATTTTGTTCGCCAAAGAAGCCCCAACTGATAATAGTTGAGCAAGCAAAGAAGAACAAACAAATAGCGACGAAGCTATGTCCAAACCCGCCCAAGCCGTTTTGAAAAGCTGCTTGGGTCAATTTGATACCGCTGGGGACAGCGTTAGGATCCGTACCGATAGCGCCGGTTACAAAAATAACAATAGC
>CAYJHY010000449.1:0-1753 GCA_964369875.1 uncultured Mailhella sp. | reverse complement strand
AAACTCCCCACCAAAGGGAATGATTCCCTTTGGAAACCCCGTAAATTTTCTTTTTGCTAGCAAAAGCAAGTAGAAAGAAGATAGATGAGGGGGTTTGGGGGAAATCATTTCCCCCAAAAAAAGAAAAAAAATTAGAAGAACATGAAGATATTTGCTTTTTTTATATAATCAGCGTAATATTATTTCTGGTTAATTTGCATTTGGCATAAAGATTATTTTTTCAATTAAGATTACCATAACATAAAGGATATATAAACTATGGATCATCTCCCTATTCGCCGTGCGCTTTTGAGCGTCACCCACAAGGATGGTTTATTGGAATTTGCAAAGTTTTTGCATGAACAAAAAGTGGAGCTTGTTTCAACAGGCGGTACCATGAAATTTTTGAAAGATGCAGGACTTCCTGTCACTGCGGTTGACAGTGTAACCGGTTTCCCCGAAATCTTGAACGGCCGAGTAAAAACCTTGCACCCCCGTATTCATGGCGGTATTTTGGCCGACAAGGACAATCCCGAACATTTGGAAACTCTCAAAGAACACAACATCGCCCCTTTTGACCTTGTTTGTGTAAATCTTTACGACTTTGCAACCGCATTGCAAAAAAAATTGCCTGTGCGTAACATGGTGGAAGAAATCGACATCGGTGGCCCTTGCCTTATGCGTGCAACAGCCAAAAACTTCCACAGCATGCTTATTTTGCCCGACCCCAAATTCTATGAGCAGGCAATGCAAGAAATCGGTTCAGAAAATGGCGTAAGCTTGCAGTTCAGAAAAGAAATGTCTGCCAGAACTTTCCAAATAACCTCTCAATACGACACCATGATTTCTCTTTATCTGGAAGGAGTTGCGGTATAAGTCTCCTCGATGGTAACCTAAGCGGATTAAAGCCCGCAGAACTTAAGGCTCTTTCACGCCTTGAAAAGCGTAAATACGATGTGAATACAGGGTATACCGCTGATCAAGGCCGTGAACTTGCCGCTCTTTCTCGTTTAATTTCGAGACAGATCGGCCTCCTCATTAACAGACAAGGGAAAGTTGAGCTTGTTATTATCGGCACTGCCACAGGAATTCTTATTCCCGAGCTTGACAGAGAGCGCTCCACGTCAGGACGTTTGCGCGGACTTCGTCTTCTACATACGCACTTGACGGATAGCCCCCTTTCCCATGAAGACCTTATGGATTTGCTCTTTTTGCGCCTTGACAGTATCGGTCTGATTACAGTCGACTCCCACGGGCAACCCATCCATTTTCAAAGCGCACATCTTTTACCTCAACAACTTTCGCAAGAACCCAAAAGCCTTGAGATGTCCAAAAAGAATCTCAAACATACTTCTATTCCCGCAAAAAAAACCTCTAAGCCCACCCTTGAAGAAGATAAAAAAGTCAGCCCCGAAGACATTAAAAGTATTCTTCAACAAGATTTATATGATGGAGCTTCTGAAAGTCTTCCCTTTGCGCAAAATAAAGAAGTGGTGCTCACGGTTGAAGATGGTTTTTGGTTTGAAGAACAGCGAGAAGTCCAAGCCATTACCCTCAGCAAAAATTTTGATGGTAGTCTTGATTATGAATTTTCCGATCGTTTGCAAAAACTTGAGCTTGAAAATTTAAGCGAGTCCTTGAAGCAATATGATTTTTCCGAAATGGATTATCTTCAACAAAGCGATGAAGAAATAGCCGAAAGTAAGAAAAAAGCAAACCAAGAAGAAGAGCAACCCTACCGTCTGAGTGAGCTTGAAGCGTGGGATGCGTTCAG
>CAYJHY010000448.1:0-1754 GCA_964369875.1 uncultured Mailhella sp. | reverse complement strand
TGGGAGGGGGAAAACTCCATTTTTTTCAAAAAATGGGTTTTCCCCCTCCCAAAAACAAAACAAACAAAATAAAATAAAAACCGTAATCCTTTTATCGGCCTTCCATTTTAAGAAGTGTATCGAGTACCCTTAGGTTAGCAGAAAAATCATCTATATTATTACGTAATAAGTGCTGATGCTCTTGGGCAAAGGCTTCGGCAAGGCGAGTAAGAACTTCTTCACTGTGCGCAAGGGCATTTGTAATCGTCTCGTTTTGGGGCGAATTGCAGTAACGCTTGTAATCATCTAGCACATTGTGCACTGCAGGAAGATAACGCTTTAAAAATTTCTCACCGATTTTAACATCTCGTGCATCGTCCACCATGCATTGTATGATGGATTCGGCAGATAACGTCAAATATAGGAGCGTGGCTTGCAGATTTTGCGGTAACCATGCTTGCTTGGGGTATAAATTTTTAATAGATACACGGTATTCTTCAAGAGGATCCCTGTTTCTTTCAAACTCTTCCCGAACCAATCTTTCTTCTTCTCGCTTTTTTGCCTCTTCTTGTTTCTTCAGATAATGCACTTTGGAGGCACCAATGAGTATACCGACAAAGAAGATTGCAACAAAAACACTCACCGATAACATAAAGCTTGGAAGAGGCAATATGGCAAGTAGTGCCAAAAGCAAGAACAACGTGACTACCCACTCAAAACCCATTTTGAATTTATTGACAAATACCCGTTGTAAATAGGTTTGCAAACCACCCAAAAAGATTGCAGGCACGATGGGCACGCCCAAAATGAAGCAGATAAACAGTTGCACAAAACCAAGAAGTGTTGGCATAAGCCAAGCAAAGCGCAATGAGGAACCGCGAGCAACAAGGCAAATACAACCGACATAGGTGGCAAACATTGCGGTCATGCCGCTATATTCTTCATTTGCTCCCGATAGTTGTATCGCCATGACCACGGCAATAATATGCACGAGTAATCGCACACCAAAGCCCTTTATGTAAAGCCATATGGATGGGAAAAACCCTAGTTCTTCCTTTTGTGTCATAATTAAAGACCCCTAAATAATTATCGTGCCGCGGTTGCGCTTTCAATCGATTGCTGCTCTTTACGCTTTGCAATGCCTTGTAAAGAGTCTTTGAGCTGACTTTCCATAACGGATAATTCTTTTTCCACTTCCAAACGTTTTTGGCGTCCCTCTGTGGAAATACGTATGGTTTCGTCAATGGTATTGATAAGCCTGTCATGCACTTCACGCAAGGTTTCAATATCAACAACGGAACGCTCCACTTCACGTGTAACCTCAATAGCGGATTGCTCTAACATAGCGGCATTTTTACGCAACATCTCATTGGTGGTATCGGAAACATTTTTTTGCAAGTTGGCGGCTTGTCTTTGTCCGTGAAGGGTAAGGGCAAGCACCATTTGGTTTTTCCAAATGGGTATGGTAGTTAAAATACTGGTTTGAATTTTTTGTGCCAATGCCCTGTTATTGGACTGGATAAGGCGTATTTGCGGTGCCATTTGCACAGTAATGGTGCGTGATACTTCCAAGTCATGCAAACGTCTTTCAAAGCGGTTGATATGCTCTGAAAAATCACGCAATTTTTGAGAATCGAGCGCTTCACCGGAGGTTTCCGCTATCCCTTTTAGGCGTACCAACTCATTATTTCTTGCGTCTTCAAGTTTTTGTTTACCGGCATTGATATACATAACAAGGTCTTTATGAAAACGTTCGTTATGTCCGTATAATTGTT
>CAYJHY010000447.1:0-1756 GCA_964369875.1 uncultured Mailhella sp. | reverse complement strand
TAAAGTGAGGATATTATGAACAAGGCAACAATAATTGCCGCTCTCCTGGTTGTTGTGGGCGTCGGTGCTTATTATTTTATCGGCCAAACCGAAAAAGAAATCGAAACACAAATAACAGAACAACTCCTTCAGCAAAACGCTAAAGCTCAAGGGGTTGACTACAGTCTGCTTTCTAACGAACTCAAACTCAATAATGTGGAATTTAATACTGAAGTTTCAGGCTATCAGGTAAACGCCAAAGCCGAAAAATTGAGCATTGCCGGCATTGACTACGATCAACTCACAAAGCAAGATGAACTTATTTTCGGATTTGAAGAACTTAATGCCGAAATGTATGCATTAGATGTAGTTGCTCCCGACAATGAAAAAATACATATCACCGCAGACTCTTTGAACCTTCAAGATTACACCTACAATCACAATGATATGCAAGACGCTCTCAAAGATTCCGATTATGACGTAATCACCGCCTTGATTATTTCCTTGCAAGGTGGACTTGAAATTAAAAATTACGCATTTTCATCCACGAAAGAAAATTCTGACAACCCTTTTTCTGTTACATTCGCAAGCATGTCCACCAAGCCTAAAGACAGCAAAGGTCGTATGACTTTTGCGTATAGTGATTTTCTCGCTAAAGACAGTGAAGTACAAGTTCGTGCCAAAAATATAGATGTTGATGATGCGCAACTAGAGCTTTTTAAAATCATTGTCAATAACTTCAAGGACAACGGACTCGACAAAGATAAATTGGTAAGCGATAAAGAATTGCAAAAATTCAATGATGACATGGCATTTTTCTCTAAAGTCTTGATTCAAGATTTTGGAGTGTCTTTCTCTGAGAAAGTCGACCCTGTTTTTGCACAGATAAAAGATAAAGAAATCACAATGGAAGAGTTGGAAATCAACATGGTCGGCGAAAATGGACTGAGCTACGACTTGAAAACTAAAAATTTCGCTATCAGTTCGGAATACCTCACTGCATTTGATGACAGCTTAGTAACCTATATAGGAAAAGGTTTGCCTGAGCAAATTTCCATCGACTATTCCATAAACTCCAAACTTAATAGTAAAGACAAAACAAACACTCTTGCATCACACATTTTAATTAAAGATTTATTTGAAACTGCTTCAGATGTCGATACTGTATACACATGTAATAATGCTTGGGATGTTGTCTACAGCACAGAGAAAGGCCTTGAATGCATGGGTATCAATTCTGTAAAGGTTGACTATAAAGACAGCGGTCTTGTACCCCTACTTGCAAACATTGTGAGCGATAATTTCGGCATGCCCGTTGAGCTTATGCTCACCTCTTTAAAAGGTAACTCCGCAATATTACTCAACCAATTCTCCAAGGAAGACGAAAAAACACAAGCGGTTATAAAGGAAAGTGTAGACGCAACCATCGCACTTATCGAAAAACCGGGCAATCTTTCCTTTGAATTTTCTGTTCCAACACCCCTTTTTGTAGTCGATCTTGACAGCATCCCCACCGATTACAACTTCTCTATTAAAACAGAGCAAGGCGAAAAAACTTTGCAAGAGCTCCTTGCGAAATAAGTAAGAATTTTTTTGTTTATTTTTTGGGAGGGGGAAAACTCCCTTTTGTTCACAAAAAAGGTTTTCCCCCTCCCAAAAAATAACACCTTTCCACAATAATAAAATAATCTAAAATTTAAAAATCGTAAAAACTTGTTTGCGCTTCTTAGCATATTGTTATAATATGCATTTGTTCATGCGTATTTTATATTTTTCA
>CAYJHY010000446.1:0-1769 GCA_964369875.1 uncultured Mailhella sp. | reverse complement strand
TTGATATACATAACAAGGTCTTTATGAAAACGTTCGTTATGTCCGTATAATTGTTCCAAAATTTCCACATCACGCAAAAGACCGACCATGGATCCGTCTAAGTCAGTACTAATATTCTCTATCTGATCTGCAAGGCTTTCAAATTTTGCCACAACTTTTTGCATGTTGCTGAACATCGAACCGATAAAAGGGAGTTTCGCCAGAAAACTAGGCTCTTTATTCATTTCCATAACATCAATATCTTTCACTTTATTCATAAGACTTGAAAGATATTCGCCTACTTCGCCTGAGTCTTTGGCGGTAACCCTTGAAAGTAAGTCGTCAGAAAAACGTGATATCTCTTGCATCGTGACTGTGCCGTAAGTGATATCCAAAGAAGGATCGGCCAAGTTGATAGACTGAACAAGGCTTTCAATACTTTTTTCCGGATTTTGTGCCACTTCTGCATTTACCGAAGCGGTTTGTAATTCTGTATTATTACTCATAATAATTTCCTTTTATACTTAATAATCATTATATGTTATAGTAAAGTGCGGTGCATTGTAAATTAATTTTGGAAAGGACTTCTTTTATACAACCGACTATAATGCCAATACTAACGCATAAGATTTTACCTTGCTTTACCGTAATAGTCAACAAGAGCACAAGACCATGATTTCTTTACCAAGACAAAGACATTATAATATGCAAAATAACGCCATGAATTAAACCTAGCGCTTTTAAGAAAATTGTGCTAGTTGTAGCATGTTACTCAACTAAATTTTGAAGGAATAGTTTATGAGCCGACAAAGAGCAATATCTCTTTACTTCTTGATAACTGTATTACTACAAATCATTTATATATGCTTACCGTCTGATGTGTTTGCCAATTCACAAAAAGAAAGAAAGAGTTTGATATTTTTCGACCGGCAAGCCACTTTGGTCATGCCTCATGACAAGCTTCAGCCTTTTTTTGAGTTCCAGCAAAACAAGTGGGAGGAAATTCAAGAAAAATACAATCCTGAAGATTTTATCCCCCAAAAAAGCCCGATGGGTACAAAAAATGCGCAAAAATGGATGGCGCTCTGTAATTTTTTAAAAAAATCACAAAAAATAGAAATTTTGCAAGGCGTTAATAATTTTATGAATGCCCTGCCCAGCAAGACAGATCAAGAGCTGTATAATGAAGAAGAATATTGGGCAACACCCCATGAATTTCTAAAATCAGAAGGAGGTGATTGCGAAGATTATGTTTTTGCAAAATATTTTGCCTTGATATATCTTGGCTGGCCTGCAGAAGACTTATGGTCTCTTATGATTTTTGATAAAAAACATGAGGATTTTCATGCTGTTTTGGGAGTAGAATTAAATGGTAAGCGTTATATATTAGATAACTTGGCAAAGCCACTCCACAAGCTTTTTGATGAAGCAGAGTACGCAAAACACATAGTTCCTCTATCCGCCCTCAATTCTCAAGGTTTATGGATATTTGAAAAAGGGGTTGAAGAATATTATGAAAAATATATAAAGGGAAAAGAACAAGAAAAGGGAAAAAGGGAAGAAGCAAGCACACAGCCATAGGTTCTGAATTTATAGAAAGATAAAACCCTACTTAGAGCTCAAAAACAATATTTTACCTTCAAGTAAGTCCTTTGACAGTAATAAAATGAAATAATATTCATCAGACTTTATAAAACGGAAATCACTAACGGAAATCACTAAATGAGAAAATTTCTTTTTGACTTAGACGGCACCCTCACCACCGTCGAAAGCTTACCCCTTATAGCCAA
>CAYJHY010000445.1:0-1771 GCA_964369875.1 uncultured Mailhella sp. | reverse complement strand
CCCCTCCCCCTTTCCTCAAAAAACTTTAATAATAAAAATTTTAGTTAGAATAGGACAGTCTAAGCTAGATAAGAGTTAAGTATAGCAGAACAACTCTAGTATAAATATAAAGAAAGGTTACTTTTATACATAATGTGTATAAAAGTAACCTTTCTTTATATTACTAATGTTTGTTCTTTCAGGATGGGGAGTTTGAGGGGGAAACCTTCCAGCTAATATTGAGCAAAGCGAAATTTAGCGTCATTTCATTGTTGACATCAAAATAGGGTTTCTTCCCCCTCGAAATTCTTATCCTATACTGTCAAAGCATATTCCAAACGCTTAAGAGCTTCTTCTTTTCCAAGAGCATGGATAATCGCGTGCACAGAAGGACCACCGGTAACACCGATAAGACCAACCCTTAAAGGCGTGCCCAAAAGTTTGAATTTAATGCCTGTTTTTTCAACATATTCTTGAATACACTTTTCAAGACAATCCAAACTGAAATCACAAGTGCTAAGATGGGGCAGAATATTTTTAATCTGCTCTTTACCTTGTTCATCAAGAGCTTTTTTTGCCTTGTCATCAAGTTCAATTTCGCTAATGTTTTTAAAATAGGGAAGGATTTGTTCCGCAAGCTCATTAAGATTTGCAGCTCGTTCTTGGTAGATGGGAAGTGTAAGCGCAAGTTTCTCTTTGTCAGCTTGAACTCCTAATTTCTCCAAGAAAGGAGTAACGGAAACAATTGCTTCTTCAAGGCTTGTGTTTTTAAGATAGTAACCGTTGAGCCATTGAAGTTTATCAGGATCAAAGGCAGAAGGAGAACTATTAAGACTTGTTCCGTCGAAAAGTTTTACCAATTCTTCCAAAGAAAAAATTTCTTGATCGCCGTGAGACCAACCGAGGCGTACCAAATAGTTCACCAAAGCTTGCGGGAGTAAACCATCTTCTTCGTATTCAATAACGGCACGTGCACCATGTCTTTTAGAAAGTTTTTGGCGATCCGGTCCTAAAATCATAGGCACATGACCAAAAATAGGTAATTCAAAACCAAGCGCTTGGTAAATCAGAATTTGCTTTGGGGTGTTTGAAACGTGGTCATCACCACGCATAACATGGGTGACACCCATTTCATAATCATCAACCACCACAGCCATGTTATAGGTAGGCATTCCGTCGGCACGACGAAGTACCATGTCATCAAGCTCGTTAACATCAACGGCTATGTGGCCTTTTACCATATCATTAAAAATCACTTTGCCTTCGGTGGGCACTTTCAGACGAACCACACGACCGGGACCGGCTTCCAGTCCACGCTCACGACAACGACCATTATAACGAGGTTTTTCACCTTTTGCTTTTGCAACTTCACGCATGGCATCCACTTCTTCAATGGTGCATTCGCAATGATATGCATGGCCGGATTCCAAGAGCTTCTCTACGTAACTGTCATAAACATCCTGTCTTTGGCTTTGATAAACAAGCTCACCGTCATAGTCAAGGCCAAGCCATTTCATGGAGGCTATAATAGAATCGGTGTATTCTTGTTTAGAACGCTCGGTATCGGTATCTTCGATACGAAGCTTAAACTCTCCACCAAAGTGACGAGCCAAAAGCCAACAAAATATAGCAGTACGACCGCCCCCAATATGTAAATGTCCGGTAGGGCTTGGAGCAAAACGAGTAATAACTTTCATAATTTTTCCTGTAAACGTGGGATTAAACGAACAAGCGTAGTCTACACTTTTTATTTGATTAAGACAAGCGTAGATTTTTTCAAATAGTCGATGGG
>CAYJHY010000444.1:0-1775 GCA_964369875.1 uncultured Mailhella sp. | reverse complement strand
CGCTTGTCAAGACGTGTAGCCAGAATCACAGGCGGACAAGCCGTTATCAGTACCGCAACCGACATTCACGCCCTTCCTTCCTTTGATGAAGTGGTGATGGCAGAAAATGCGCGTATTTTGAACCCTAAAGCTATTCGTGAACTTAACGCCGCTCTTCTCGCTCAAAAAGAAATTGATTTCGTCGGTAACAAAGTCATTTTCGATAAATATTTTGCCAATACTTGCGTAAATTATTGCGAAAACCTAAGCGACAGCCAAGCCCCCAATGCCCTTCTTTGGGATACCGACTGCACCGACAGCCAAAAACAAAGCGAAAACATCCTTTGTATCAGCAGTAAAGCCTTTATGCTTGGTATGGGTTGCCGTAAAGATGTGGATTATGCCACCGTCAAAGAGGCCTTTGTGGAATTCATGGAAAATAATTCTATTGAAGCAAGCCAACTTGCCGGCCTTGCTTCTTGCAACCTCAAAGCAGAAGAGAAAGCCCTTCTTGAGCTTGCCAAAGAATATCAACTTCCCACAAGTTTCTACGAAGAAAGTCTCTTGAATGAAATTCCTGTACCTCACCCTTCTCAAACCGTTTCCGAAAAAGTCGGCACCAATTCCGTATGTGAAGCCGCCTCCTTGCAAGCCTCAGGCTATCCAAAAGTAAAACGTCTCTACGCTCCCAAAACAAGCTTTTCATCTGCGGTTACTTTTGCGCTTACCCGTTTGCCCCATGGTGAGACTTGTTCATGCCAAGAGCCTACAAACTGCGGAGAAATGATTGTGGTCGGTCTTGGTTCAGGCTCTATGAAGCATATCACCCCCGAAGTTATCGAAGCGCTTGCTTACTGCGACACCATTGCAGGCTACACCCCATATGTGGACTTTATCCGCCACCTTGTTCAAGACAAAGAAATCATCCAAAACGGCATGATGGGTGAAGTGGCGCGTTGTACAAAAGCCCTCGAGCATGCGGCCAAAGGTCATAAAGTATGCATGGTTTGTTCAGGAGACCCCGGTATTCTTGCCATGGCAGGACTTCTTATGGAGCTTCGTCACACCAATCCCGCATTGAATCCCGTAAAAATTAAGGTTCTTCCCGGTATCACTTCCGCCAATATCGCCGCCGCTAGTCTTGGAGCGCCTTTACAAAACGGTTTTTGCCTTGTCAGCCTTTCCGACCTTCTTGTGCCAACCGACGAAGTACGCCAAAACCTTAAGGCCGTTGCGCAGTCTGCCCTTCCCGTGGCGCTGTATAACCCTGCAGGTAAAAAACGTCGTGAAGTTATGGCAGAAGCCATCGAAATCTTCCAACAAGCCAGAGGCCAAGAAATACTTTGCGCCTATGTCAAAAATGCAGGACGTGACACCGAAACAAAATGGGTTGGCCAAATTGCCAACTTCCCACAGGATGAAGTAGATATGTCTACCCTTCTGATTATCGGTGGCCCACGCACTAAGTTTGATGGTGATTTCCTCTACGAAGCCCGCGGTTATATCGAAAAATATATTGAGAAATAGGAGTAGATTTTGTTTCGAGAGAGGGGAACCCCATTTTTTGTAAAAAATGAGGTTCCCCTCTCTCGAGCTCTCTCCCCTCCTGGAAAAACAATTTTTTTCTTTTTTTTAACTATATTACCTTCTGAATACAACAGAAAATTACACGTTGATAACCGTTACTTCATCATCACAAATAAAAAAACTATACTTTATTACCTCACAAACTTCTTTGACAAGAAAACTTAAAAATATTAAAGTTTTTTGAAGATGGGGTGGGGGCATGGGGGAGG
>CAYJHY010000443.1:0-1777 GCA_964369875.1 uncultured Mailhella sp. | reverse complement strand
CGTGCATACCGCTTGTATCGTGATAATGAATATTGGTACAGCAAAATACCTATGAAAATTATTGATACTCTTATTTTCTTTGACTCAGCGGTTATCGAAGGGAGCATAGTAAAGCATTGCGAAAAAGCCTATTACCATGAAAAGGAAAGGCGTGATTTTCCGCCTGAGTTTAGGGGGTGAATTATGGCTAAAAAAAAATGTCAAAGCAGAAGGTTAGGTTTTGGCTATGCGCTATGAGTATGAAGTTTTGTTTCCATACCTTGAGGGGTTTGAACAAAAAATCAGTTTTGCCGCCATCGCAACCTATTTAAGTATAAGCTTTGGGGTAAACGAGTATTTACTGCTCATGGTGCAATACTTGTTCGTTGCAGATTTCTTAATACATATTGCTTACAACTTCAGACAAAATACGCTTATGTTGCAGGATGTGTGGCAGGGGATAAAGAAAATAATCAGTCTTTACTTGGGGCTTGTGGTGGTTGGGCTTGGTACCAAGGCTTTTGATGTTGCTTTAAGTGACAGGCTAAGTGTGCAGTATAACGGTGCATTTTTGTATGATTTGTTTGTGTATTTTTTGATAATTTTTGAATTGGCGAGCATAAACAAAGATCTTGCAGGCTTTGGTTTTAAGGTCAACGTTCTCTTGCAGAACTATTTTGAAAAGTTCACCCGTAAACTACAGCGTAAAGCGGATACTTTTTTTGAAAAATAACATGAACCCTCTGCACAATTTATTATGTAGAGGTTTTAAAATAAGATAGTTATTTCAGATGAAATTACTATTTTGCAGTGTTGGTAGGGACTATGTAGACATAGATGCAACTATTGTTCAAACAAAGGAGAAAATAAATGCGTGTGATACATAAAATTATTATTCATTGTTCGGCAACGAAAAAAAACGGCCAAATCGGCGCCAAGGAAATTGATGTATGGCATAAACAAAGGGGTTTTAATGCAATAGGTTACCATTTTGTAATCTTACGTGATGGGAGCATAGAGGATGGGAGAAGTGTTTCGGAAGTTGGTGCCCATTGTCTTGGTTATAATCATGACTCCCTTGGGATTTGTCTTGTAGGTGGGCTTGCCGACAACGGGGATGCAGAAAATAATTTTACCAAAGAGCAAATGCAAAGCCTAAAGCAAAAGCTCATTGAGCTGGTAGAACAATTTCCTTTCGTAAAAATAATGGGGCATAGGGATTTGGCGGCTACGGACTGCCCGTGTTTTGAAGTCCGTGAATTTTTGGAAGAACACGCTTTAGCTTCCAATGCGTTGTAAGGTTTGCCTATGATATCAACCTTTATTGTTTCTGTATCAGAATATATTTGGGGTTTTTTCGGGTCGAAAGGTAAGGTTTTATGTCTGGTGCTCGGTGCTTTTTTGATATTGGCTTGCGGGACTTTGTTATGGCAGAACCAAAAATTAAAAAATGTTCTTCTGGAAAAGGAAAATTATATTTTGCTTCTTGCAAAAGAAGCTGAAGAAAAAGCTTTGCAAGCTTTTATAAAAAATGAGCAAAAGAATAAAGAGCATACTCAAAATTTTGAAGAACAAAAAAAAACGTGGGAACAGGAAGCTATTGAAACAAAGAAAATGTGGCTAAATAAAAAGGAGGAAAAAGATGTTGTTTTATGGACAAAGCAAGAAATCCCCAAAGACGTGCAAAAACTTTTGCAATCTGCTTTTTTGCCTTAGTCTTTGCTTCGTGTTTGGGGCGTGCGTCAAGAAAACACCTGTTCCGCAAGTGCTTTTTCTCAGCCCTCCCGATACACTGTTG
>CAYJHY010000442.1:0-1777 GCA_964369875.1 uncultured Mailhella sp. | reverse complement strand
TTCCAAAAGTTCCCTCTCTCGAAAAAATAATTCAAAAAAACGCCCCAAGAAAAAAATTTTTATAAACCGTATTTTTCTCGCATTACTTTGATAATTTCTTGTACTCTGTGCTCCCACGTATGACATGATAACACACGTTTTCTGCCCGCCTGAACAATTTTTTCACGTTCATTGTCGTGCTTTAGATAAAAGCGGATAAGATCGGGGATTTCATCAAGCTCGTTATAGCAAATAATTTCCTTCCCTACCTCAAAAAGATGGGGGAGTTGTTCGCGCCATTCGGTCAGAACAAAGGCACCGGCAGCGGGTACATCCAAAATACGCTGATTGGTAGCCCCTTTCATTTGCATGCTGGTGCAATTGAAATTTATAAGACTATGCCCGTAGAAGTAGGGGAGTTCTTCGTAATAGTTGATAGCATCATGCCAACGCCAAGAAGACTTTTGAGGTTGTCCAAAAAGTTCCATCCATCCATCATCCCCCACAATAAGAGGATTAAATGTCAACGTTTTGGCAACACAAGAAAAACGATAATAACGGGTGGCTTCCCAGGTAATGGCTGATTCAACAGAAAGAGCCTGTTTTGGGTTTTTAAGAGCTTTGTAATCCTTGAGAAAATCTTGGTATTCCGGTTTTTTTTGATTAAAAATAAAGGTATTGACATCTCTTTCATCAGTTTGACTAAAGAGCTGTCCAAGCTCAATTATGGTGGGTAAATGTTTTTGCTCCAGACCACAGCGGCCAAAACATTTGAAAATTTTGTGTACCATGGAATTCCCCACAAAGGAAACATCGGATTTCCACTCTGCGGGAATTTTTCTATTGATATTAGAAGGGTTAAACCGATCGGGATCGGTACCCAAAGGCAAATAATGCACATGGGGAAAACCTTTTGCTTTCAGGCTTTCTATGTTATCCATATCCCATGTAAAAATATGCACCCAAGGGCTTAATTGCTTAGCGTAACTTGCCAAAACCAAATGAGGGTTGTCCAAAAACCATGAAATAAGCGGAAGCTCCAGTTTTTCCAATAAATTTGCAAGGACTCCCTCAAGGTCGATACCGGAATGATTCATGGTCAACATGGCATCCGGTTTAAAATTAATGATTTCCTTTAAAAGCTGTTCTATAAAATCTTGGGTGCCGATATCATCGCTGTCAAGTTGGAGATGCCTAAATTCAACCCCAAGATTTTTACAAGCACGCTCCACTTCACCCAAAAGAAAGTATTTAGAGGAAATAAGCAAAAGACGGGTCGTATCGCCTTGAAATTTTGCGTATTTACTTTTTCCCCAAAAATCAAAATTTTTGCTGGCAAGAAGTTTCTCACGTAAATTACCGTAAAATTCTTTATCAATACGCTGATAGAAGGGATGAATAATAGGATAAAAAGGCTTATTTTCGTTTGCACTTTGCCATTTGCTCAACCCCCCCAAACAAACAGTAACGTTATCATTTTGTAAAAATAAAGTATTATGATCGAGAGTGTGGCCGAGCTTTTCCCATAATTCCAACTCCTTATCAACCACCGCAATGGGGGTATCAGGGTAATTCTTTTGAAAAGCCGAAACGGCATAGCCCATGCCGTAACCTAAAAACACAGGAAGGTGTTTTTCGTGATCAAAATCCTTGGGAAGTATGGCAAGTTCTCGCCTTTCCCCCGCACTACCCAGCATGCGTATAAGGCTTTTACCTTCGATACTATAGCTGACGTCGATACAGATTCCGTTTTCATCAAGAATTTTGTCCCAAACTTGCATAATCCTCTCCGTGGGTT
>CAYJHY010000441.1:0-1779 GCA_964369875.1 uncultured Mailhella sp. | reverse complement strand
TAAACACTTAAAAAGGCAATAAGTTCAAAACAAAGGCACTGTGCGCCTAAAAAATCCCCATTGTAACCATTTTCCCTGTAGCTGAGACGCAAATAGGCAAAAAGGCTTAAGGTGGAAAGACATACAATAAAAAGTATTTTTGCTTTGGTCAAGAAAATAAAGGAAAATAGTGAAAAAACTATCAGCCAAAATAAAAATCTTTTTCTTTCAGAAGGGTGTTTCATGTTTTGAGAGAGAGTCGACGGAGGGAGGTCTTGTTGTGTTGTGCACGTTTCATGAGAGGAGGTAGCAGCTTTATTTTCAGGTAAGACTTTCGAGTCAACTTGTGTTTTGTCGCTTGCATGCATTAGGGTGGCTGCTTCACGCACCTTGGAGAACTCGGTATTTTTTGGAATAAACGGGCTATCAAAAGCCGGTTGAGCAATAAGACCTATACGACCCCAAAATGTAGCCATGAAAAGAATAAAAATACTGTCTTTGGGACTTGAGAAGATATTGGTCAAAAAATGCCAGAAATCTTTGGCGTTTGATAGCTGAGAAGATTGTAAGCCATCGCTGAGAGCTGAAAATGCCAAAAGATAATAAAGAACAAGGACTATTGTCCCAAAACTTCCGATACGGCTATCTTTAAGGATTACTCGAAATTTTTCCCCGCGAGCACCGCTTCCCCAAGCGTCCGCAATGTCAGCCAGTCCATCGTGATGTAAACCCCTTGTCAGAAAAAAAGACAGGATAAAGAATATGGCTGCAGTTGTTTGCGGTGACTTAGTTATAAAAAGCGTGAGTGCACAGGTAAAAAATAGAATAATTCCAAGTGCAATACCCACAAGAGGATAGAAAAATACGCTTTTCTTCATACAGGCATTGGTAAACATCTTACCGGGGGCAAGAATTGTCAAAAAAGCAAAAGCCGCATGTATGGATGAACGCATAAAACCCTCTAAAGCGTATGAACGCAACAATATCTTTCGGAATATTTTAAAACTAAACTAAAAGGCCTAGTGTTTTGTGGAAATATTAAAGGTAAGCGCATAAATTTGGTGAAAAAAGTCAACGTATTCAACAAAAACGTTATTAGGTACCACAATACGTGCAGAGGTGAAGTTTAATATACCTTTTACACCGGCTTCAATAAGTTGATTGGCAGCCCTTTGAACTCTTTCGGGAGGGGTGGTGATAATACCGAGCTCTATATTGAGATCCGGAACTTTTTCTTGTAGGCGCTTTGAACAAAAAATTTCCAAGCCATAGACCACTTCACCTATTTTAAAGGGATCGCAATCGAATGCACCAACTATGTTAATGCCTTTGCGACGAAATTCTTGATGGTTGAGAAGGGCTCGGCCAAGGTTACCGACACCGATAAGCGCTGCACGCCACTCTCTGTTTGCGTGTAAACAGTCACGTATGGCGTTTAGTAGGTAATCAACATAATAGCCTACACCACGAACACCAAATTCTCCAAAATAAGCTAAGTCTTTACGTACTTGTGAGGCGTTTACGTCACAAGCTTGAGCGAGCGGTTCCGAAGAGGTAACATCGATATTGTTTTTTTTCATCGCATCAAGCACCTGTAAGTATGTGGTGAGGCGTTGTATAGTCGCTCTTGGGATATGTGTGTTTTTTTGTGTGCTGTTCATAGGCTTTATGGTTTTTCCGGGGTTAAGGTGTAATAAAGGCAGGAATAGAACAATCCTGCCTTTATTAATTCTGTATGATGTTACTTAGATTTTTACGAAAATCAAAATAAGGTCGATAAGAAGAGCGTAAATAGCCAAG
>CAYJHY010000440.1:0-1779 GCA_964369875.1 uncultured Mailhella sp. | reverse complement strand
CACAATAATAGTATAGAGAATAACCACAAATAAGGCTATCCCCACCAAAATACTCGCCAGAATATATTCTTGATTAATGGGAGGGTTGAATAAAATATATAAACCAAAAAAGAAAGCACTAAAACCAATCAGATAAATACGGCGCAAATAGGCAGAAAGATTTTTTTCTTTTTGGATAAATTTTTGTAAGTCTTGGTTCATAGGCGTTCCTTTAAGAGAATCTATTTGTCATATTCTTTGTGAATTTGATTACAAGTGGAGAGAGTAGCAAATAATTTACAAAAAATACAGTCTTTTTTGAAGGTAAATTTAAGGTATTACGTATACTATGTTTCTAAAGTATGCCATAATTCAAAATTAATTTAGAAATACACCCCAGTCTGTACAAGAATAAAAATTTTTGTTACAGTTTTTTGAATATTTTCTATAAAGTACTTTTATAAGGAGTCAATATATGCCGATTTTATCTTATCCCATGGGGCCGCTTGAAGTTAATTGTTATCTCTACCACAACGGAACCGATGCCATTATTATCGACCCCGCAGGGAACAATCAAGGCGATGTAGCCGAGCTTTTGCGTGTGCTTGATGAAAATAAACTTACTCTTAGAGCAATTTTGTTGACACATCTTCACTTTGACCATGCTTACGGCTGTGCAGCTTTGCAAAAAGCCACAGGCCTTACCGTTTACGCCGCCCAAGAAGACATGGATGCAGCCGACATGCTTTTGCGTTCCGCAAGCCGTTTCGGACTTCCCAATGTGGAAGAATTTAGCTTCACTGCCCTTGAAGCAGGGGAAAGTGATTTTGGCTCAATCCACTGTAAAATCTTCCATGTTCCCGGTCACTCTCCCGGTTCTTTGGTGTATTATATAGAAGAAGAAAAAGCCGTGTTTACGGGTGACGTTTTGTTCTATCTCTCCATCGGCAGAACCGATTTATACGGCGGAGACTTTGCTACCCTCAAAAAACATATCAAAGAAAAACTCTATACGCTTCCGGCTGACACCCGTGTTTACCCCGGTCATGGGCTTGAATCGTCCATCGGTTTTGAGGAAGACAGAAATCCTTATGTGAATAAGCATGTTATTTAATGCTTAATCGTAAAACATGGAGAAGAAGATGAGTGACGCATTACAAACGGTTTTCTCTGCCAGCCCTCGCCCTCAAGGTAACAGCGCCTTTGCGGCAAAAATGGTGGCGGATATTTTGCAAACACCCTCGGTGATATCTTTGGCGGAATATCCTTCCTTGCCCTGTACGGCCTGTGACTATTGTGTTAAACACGAAGGTTTATGCCGTATAACAAAACAAGAACAGGATATTGTAGACGATTTTTATCAACGTATGTTCGTTTCCGAAAATATATTTTTTGTCAGCCCTATTTATTTTTATCATGTACCTGCACAGTTAAAAATCTTTATGGATAGGGCGCAGGCCTATTATTTCGCACCTAAAGACAAACGAAAAGGGCTAGGGCAAAAATGTAATATTATTCTGCTCGGAGCAAGGGAACAAGGGGAAAAGTTGTTTGAAGGGGCAACCCTCAGTTTTAAATACTTTTTTGATGCCTTGGGTTTTAAACTGAATGAAAGCCTGTATCTTTATGGTCTTGATAAGGCCGATGATTTAAAGAACTCCCCCGAAGCGCAAAAGTCTGTAAGAGATTTTGTGTTGACGCATAAGAATTAATTTTTATTTTTTTCGAGAGAGGGAACTTTTGAACCCCTCTCGAGCTCTCCCCCACAAAACTTTTTAATACGTATAGGCTTTTTTATGC
>CAYJHY010000439.1:0-1783 GCA_964369875.1 uncultured Mailhella sp. | reverse complement strand
GCCATTCTTTGCGGAACAAGCATCGGCTTTGTAAGCAAACTTACCCAAAGCAAGCGTTACGGAAACGCAAGCATTATCATTAAATGGTTGATGGGATTTTTCATCGCCCTAATTGGTTTATATATGTTTTATTTGGGTTTTTAATATACGGCATATTCAAAAATCGAGACACAACCCTCTAACTTAGTTTAAATATCATCAAGCATCTATTTTTGATGAATAGTCTACTAATAGCGCATTATTGTTTACTTTAGCCCTCCAATCTGATGTTTAAAGTATACAGCTTTTTAACTAATAATTATAATTTGGTTTTTCAGAAAAGGGGGAACTCGAGGGGGAAAACCTTATTTTTTCCACTCAAAAATAGGGTTTTCCCACTCAAGAACACTTTCCGAATATCCATGGCTTCACAAATATAAAATGGAGAACAAAATGAGCGAACAACAAACACAAGGCATCGGCTTTTTTGAACGCTACTTAACCCTTTGGGTTATAATATGTATGGTCGTCGGGGTCTTAATCGGGATTTATCTTCCCGCAATCCCGCAGTTTTTGGGCAATTTTGAATTTGCAAACGTATCTATCCCCATTGCCATTCTTATTTGGCTTATGATTTATCCCATGATGATGAAAGTTGACTTTCAAAGCATTAAAGATGTGGGCAGTAATCCCAAAGGACTTTTTGTAACATGGGTAACTAACTGGCTTATCAAACCCTTCACCATGTTTGCCATTGCTTGGTTTTTCTTTTTTGTAGTTTTTAAACCTTTCATCAGTCCTGATCTTGCCACCAATTACCTTGCCGGAGCCGTTTTGCTTGGCGCCGCTCCTTGTACGGCTATGGTTTTTGTATGGAGCCACCTTACCAAAGGGAACGCCGCCTATACCGTTGTGCAAGTAGCCACCAATGACTTAATTATTCTCATTGCATTCACCCCCATCGTGGCCTTTCTTCTTGGGGTTAGTGGTGTGACTGTACCATGGGATACCCTTATTTTATCCGTGGTATTATTTGTTCTTATTCCCCTTGCCGGCGGTATTTTTACTCGCTCTTATGTCAGTAAAAGAAAAGGCGTGGAATACTTCGAAAATCAATTTATTCCTAAATTTGGAAATGTTACCATTATTGGTCTTTTGCTCACCCTTACCCTTATTTTTTCCTTTCAAGGTCATGTTATTATAGAAAACCCCTTGCATATTCTTCTAATTGCCATTCCGCTTATCTTGCAAACATTCTTGATTTTTTATATAGCCTTCTATGCCGCAAGAGCGTTAAAACTTCCTTATAGCGTGGCGGCCCCTGCCGGCATGATCGGTGCATCCAACTTCTTTGAACTCGCTGTGGCTGTAGCCATTGCCATATTCAAAGCCGACAGCCCCGTGGCTTTGGCTACCATTGTAGGGGTGCTTGTGGAAGTTCCCGTTATGTTGTATCTTGTAAAAGTTGCCAATAACAGCAAACATTTATTTGTAAAAGAATAAGTTGTGTTTTGTTAGTATTGTTTTAATTTTGAGTTTTTTGGGGGAAAATTTTTTGTAAAAAATTGTTCCCCCAAACCCCCTTCAAAAAACTTTAATAATTACCTCACACTCAAAACTCAATAACCATCTGTAATAATAACCTCATATCGAACATCAATAAATATATCACTTATTCTGAGTTATTTCTTCGATTCAATAAATTAAACAAACGACATTAACATGCCCCAAGAAAACAGCCAAGATCTCATACAAATACTTCTTGAAGAATTACAGCAGGAAGCGCACACCACCTCGGTTCGCT
>CAYJHY010000438.1:0-1784 GCA_964369875.1 uncultured Mailhella sp. | reverse complement strand
AAAAACCGCACAAAAATTGTACGGAAGATACGGGGGAAGCTTAGCTTTTAAGAAGATAATTAAATAGAATAGGTTTAACCATCCACAAAATTGCTAAGGGACAACCTGCCCCCAAAAGCGCTTTGTCAGGTGAAACCAAAGGATGTGGCAAAAGCAAAAGAAAAGAATACGCTTTTATGGCATAGACTTAATGAAGTTGGTGTGATGTTCTTTTTACTTTGCATGGGGGCATAATATGCTAAAGGATTTTTTTTGTCAATTTGCTTTTGATGTGAGTCATTCTTGTTTGATGTTTCTTGGGAGGGGGAAAACCCCTTTTGCGAACAAAAGGGAGTTTTCCCACCCTTAAGGGTATTTGGCAAACCCACCCCCTTTCCTCAAACTTTAATAATAGGACAGTAAACTTTAAAAAAGTATGAATTATACCATAATCACACTTTTAGGTTTAAAGAGAGTTGGAATGACGTGTAAAAAACATTGTTTATAAATGTGCCCAAAGGCACATTGACAATATAGGGAATATACTCGAGATTTAAGTAATTATCATTGCAATGTTAATAATAGTTAGCTTAGTCACAAAGGAAAATTCAATGAAAAAAATTATCTTGTCTTGTATGTTTTCTTTTTCGATTTTTGCATGTTGTCCACTTGTTTCTCAAGCAAGTTCACCCAGTCTTTATGAGCTGGTGAAACAAGGTGATGTCGGAGCTTTAAAAAAGGCACTTGAAAACGGTCTTGAACTTAATGAATACTTGAGCATGGGAGAAACTGCCTTTTCTAATGTTGCGGGGAGGTTGAACAGTGAAATGCTTGTTCTATTGCTCAAAAATGGTGCCGATCCCAATCAATCTTTTGGGAGAACCTCTGTTCTTGATAGCGTGGTGCGAAGTAATAATATGGATAATGTAATCATTTTGCTTGATAATGGCGCCGATATTAATAATTCCTATTATAAAACAAAGCACGACACGGAACCTATGACCACTCCTTTACATGAAGCTGTGAAGAAAATGAATAAGGATATGATAATATTGCTTATTGTTCGTGGTGCTGATTTAACCGCCAAAGATAGTGACGGAAAAGTTCCTATGGATTATTTTGTTTCCGATTCGCAAAGCTCCCAAGAGTTTCTTGATAAATCGGTATCTCTTATAAAACTTCTAAAGGCATCACGGTATGGGGACTTTATAAAAGTGAAAGAAGCTATAACAGAGGGAGCAAATATTAACGGGTACTTCGGGGATGTTTATGGTCTTAAGAGTGAAATGTTAATGCCCGCCCTTTTTAATGCCGTGAGAAACGGATTTTCAATGGAACGTCCTCTTACCCCTCAACTTGAAAAGAATTACTATGAAATAACAAAGTTCTTAGTGGAGAATAAAGCAGATTTAAACTATTTGGATAGGGTTGGCGCCAATGCTTTATTTTGGGCTGTCAGAGGAGGTAACGCGGAGATTGTAAAATTCCTACTTGAGAAAAAGATGGATGCCAATCATGTGGTTGAAGGAGGAGAAACTGCGCTTATGATTGCTTCCCAAAACGGAAATGTTGTCGTTATGCAGGCTCTTTGGGATGCAGGGGCTGATCCTTCTTTTGTAGAAATGTTTTATGGCCAAACAGCCTTTCATAAGGCTATCAGTAATAATCAAATAGACGCTGTGAAATTTTTTAAGCAAAAAGGCTTGCCTTTGCCAATGCCCGACGAAAATGGAAATACCGCTCTTATGCTTGCCAAGGGAACAAATAATCCTGAAATGATTGAGCTTATTGAAAATTATTAGGGT
>CAYJHY010000437.1:0-1786 GCA_964369875.1 uncultured Mailhella sp. | reverse complement strand
AAAGAAATCCCTCGTGACACCATCCCACCAGTGGTTTGGGCTGAGTGCTCAAAATGTCCCAAGTTTTATAAATGTGACGAAACAGGCATGATGCGCGGAGTGGATTAATCTCAATCATATGAGATTACATTATTTAGTTACTACAGAAAAACACCAATTATAGCATTCTAAAGTATAAGCAGAGAAATATATGAATCAACAAACATGTAATTGTCAAACAAGTGATAGTCCGCTTGCGGTAATAAAATACGGCGGTCACGCCATGAGTGATGCAACACTCAACACTGCTTTTGCCCAAAATCTTGTCCAAGCAAAACAAAACGGATGGCAAGTTTTACTTGGACATGGAGGAGGCCCACAAATAAACTGCCTTCTCAAAAAGCTTGATTTACCGAGTGCCTTTAAAAATGGATTACGCATTACCGATGAAGAGAGCATGCAAGTAGTAGAAATGGCTCTTTGCGGTGAAGTCAATACGTGGCTTGTCAGTCTCCTTTGCCAACACAATATCCAAGCGGTCGGACTTTCCGGTAAAGACAGTAAGCTCTTACAAGCGCAAAAAAATCCCGATGCGGAACTTGGTCTTGTGGGAGAAGTGGAAAAAGTACATCCGGATCTTTGTAAGTACCTACTAGCCGGTGATTTCACACCTGTGGTTGCTCCTATCGGTTATGGACCAAACGGCACAAGTCTTAATATTAATGCCGATACCGCAACTGGCGCTTTGGCCGGTGCCCTCAAAGCAGATGTCTTTTTATTGGTCACCGATGTTGTAGGCGTTTTGGATAAAGAAAAAAATCGCTTCCACCATCTCAATAAAGAAAAAATTGATGCCCTTACCGAAGACGGAACCATTCAAGGCGGAATGATTCCAAAAGTGGAAAGTTGCTTGCACGCCCTTTCAGAAGGTTGTAAAGCCGCCATGATTTTTGACGGTAAAAGCGCCGCTGAGCTTGCCGATCTTTTGGATATTATTAAAACAGGTTTACAAAGCGGTGATTTTTCAGCGCTTCCAAGCGGTACTGTTATTACAGCATAACACTGAACTTTGCAGTTTTATTTTTTAATTTTTCAATTTTCAAGGAAAAGAAATGTCCAACAATGCCCTTTCTCTCAAAAGTAGAGATTTTCTTAAATTGGCCGACTTTAGCGCAGAAGAAATCCTTTTTCTCTTAAATCTTTCCCACAAACTCAAAAATGAAAGCTACGCTAAAAACGAAACACAATATCTAAAAGGCAAAAAATTCGCTCTTATCTTTGAAAAAGATTCCACACGCACTCGTTGCGCCTTTGAAGTGGCAGCTTTTGACCAAGGCGCCCACGCGGTGTATCTCGGACCAAGTGGTAGCCAAATAGGTAAAAAAGAATCCATCGCCGACACAGCAAGAGTTCTCTCACGCATGTTTGATGGCATTGAATACCGTGGTTTCGGACAAGTTCTCGTTGAGGAATTGGCACAATTTGCAGATGTTCCTGTGTGGAACGGTCTTACCGATGAATACCACCCCACCCAAATTTTGGCAGACTTCCTCACTATGCTCGAGCATTGCCAAAAACCCCTTTCGAAAATTTCTTTTGCATATCTTGGCGACGCTCGTTTTAATATGGCGAATTCTTTGCTCATCGGCGCCGCAAAACTCGGTATGGATGTGCGTATTATCGCACCCAACACTCTACAACCCTGTAAAGAAATCCAAGAATCAGCAAGTAACCTTGCTAAAGATTCCAATGCAAAAATAACCATTACCGATGACGTGGAAAAAGGCGTTGATGGTTGTGATTTTCT
>CAYJHY010000436.1:0-1790 GCA_964369875.1 uncultured Mailhella sp. | reverse complement strand
GTTATAATGAAGATGTGGAAAAAATAGCCAGAGCAACAGGCCATGAAGACGATGTCGAAGCTATTTTAAACGCCATCGAAACAAATTTAGCCATCGAGCAAATGCGTGAAAAAGGTAACTACGATCTTTATTTTCGTATTTACCGCGGAGAAGTCATCAGGCATAAACAGTTACGCTTTACAAGACTTGATGAAAAAGGCAAAAGCTTTTACTTTGGTTGTGTCGACGTAACCGAAGCCCACATCGAAGAAGTGCAAAGAGTTGAAAATTTGCGTCAAGCTCTCGATATTGCAAAACAAGCAAACGACACCAAAAGTTCATTCCTCGCTTCCATGAGCCACGACATACGCACGCCCATGAACGCCATCATAGGCATGACCAATTTGGCCATTGAAGATATCGACAACAAAGACCAAATCAAAGAAAGTTTATCCGTTATTAAATCAAGCTCCGAACACCTTTTATCTCTTCTCAATGACATTTTGGAAATGAGCCGTCTTGAAAGCGGAAAAGTAGTTTTCAATAAAGACTCTTTTAGCATCGAGCACGAATGTCAGCAAGTTTTCCAATTCTTTAAAGGACTCACTGCCCAAAAGAATCAAAACTTCACATTTACCTGCGAAAAAATCGTACATAAAAACGTTATATCCGACATGAGTCGTTTTAACCGAGTGCTTACCAATTTACTCGGAAATGCCGTTAAATTCACTCCCGATAACGGAACAATCATCTTTAGTCTCGAAGAAATCGAAGAGCTGAGCGAAAAAATCAAACGCTTCAGAATCACCGTGAAAGATTCCGGCATCGGCATCCCCAAGGAAGGGCTTGCCACCCTCTTTGACGCTTTTTACAGAGACGAAAAAAATGTTTCCCATATCGAGGGCACAGGGCTCGGTCTTGCCATTGTAAAGGCAATTGTTGACTATCAAAACGGTGATATTCATGTGGAAAGCGAACAAGGCAAAGGAACAACTTTTGTTCTCGATCTACCCATGCTTATCGACGAAACACAAAGCGAAGAAAGCCCCATCGTAAAGCAAAATATTAACTCAAGCGCCATCGACCTACAAGGAAAGCACATTCTTTTAGTCGAAGATCACCCCATTAACGTATTGGTTGCCACAAAGCTTTTTGAAAAAATGAACGCCAAAATAACCGTGGCCGTCAATGGTCTCGAAGGGGTCGAAAAATTCACGGAAAGCGAGCCAAATACCTTTGATTTTATTATTATGGACCTACAAATGCCTGTGATGGGAGGGCTTGATGCCAGCAAAAACATCAGAAAAAGCTTGCACCCGCAAGCAAAAAACATCCCCATTATCGCTATGACCGCCAACGCCTTCGCCGAAGATGTCAAAAATAGCAAAGACGCAGGCATGGACTTCCATATCGCAAAACCCATTACCGTGGAAAATATCCAAAAATGCCTTTTACATCTTAATTTGATTTAATTTTTATTTGGAAAGGGAAAACCTAGGAACTTTTTCTTTGGTTTTCCCCTTTAGTTGTTTTTTAGAAAAAAAGTTTTATAAAAGCAGTTTTCTTAAAAAACACTTAAAATTCAATACCTCCAAACAATAAATCATGTCTTTGGGTTGACAAAAAAGCCTCTCAAATGCTATAAACACAGATGGAGAATATCTTTTAAAATGCATCTGTTTTAAATTAAATATTCCAAATAGTTAGCACTAATTATTGAAATTTTCATAAAAATTCAAATCTAATTTTGTGCTCACAAGAACGTAAAAGTTTATAATTACGTTTCTTTTTTATTCGGCTTGGAGGCATAA
>CAYJHY010000435.1:0-1790 GCA_964369875.1 uncultured Mailhella sp. | reverse complement strand
TTAAAGATAACTATCCCTTTAGTTCCTATATTGTTGAAGCAGAGCTTAGCTTAGGGGACGCCTTGTATCTTAACGGGCGATATCGTGAAGCTGCTGATGCGTATCTTGATTTTGAAGAACTGCATCCAAGACATGAAGCTATACCCTATGTGCTTTTGCAAGTTGCCAAATCCATGCGTCTTACCTACAACTCTGTGGATAAAGCAACAACAGACATTGAGCTTGGTATAGAATACGCCGATCGTGTTATCAATGAATATCCGGGAACGGATTACGCCGCGGTTGCTCATGAAGAAAAAGTCATCATGAGACGTCGTTTAGCAGAGCGTGAGATTTATATTGCTCAGATTTACAACAAAATGGGTAACTATGAAGCTTCTTGGAACAGATATAACAAGATTAGTGAGCAGTTTCCCGAAATGGCGGATATTCAAGAGTATGCCAAAGAACAAGCCAATGTAAACTTCTTGAAATATCGTGAAAACGCTTCCGAAACTGTACGTGAAGAACGTGTGGGAACATGGAAAAACTGGTTCAAATGGCTTTAGCCGAACGCTGATAGTTTAGTATATAATAAAAAACTCACTTTTATAGTGAGTTTTTTATTTTCAAAGTGAGAAATTTACATAAGTAAGGGCTCTATATAATTGCAAAAGTAGTTATAACTTCTGTAATTTTTCTAAAACCCAGACTTTGTAAAAATAAAAATAATGCAGAGAAATGCACAAAAAATCAATCAGTTAACGATAAAAGCGTGGTTTTGTCTATTCTTGATTTTTGGTAGCCTTTGCTTTGCAAACGCTCCATAAGCCCTCGTAAAATGAATTTTGCAGAGGTCATTAAATATGAACGTGGTTCTTTTTTTGCTAAATATAAAATCAACACGCTACAATAATAACAAGTTGGGGGTATTATGACCAAAATCAGAAAAAGTCTATTACAATTTATTTTTTCAGGCTCCAGTATGCGCCGTTGGAATGACAAGCTACGGCCTGTAGAGCTTTATGAAATAGATAAACAAGCCCATAAAATGATAACCACATTTTTTCTCTATCGCCTCCAATGCCGACATTTAGATCAAGAGCAAATGCTTGAGCTCGGGCAAGAGCTTATCGAAGGTTGTTTATTCGATTACTTTTATCGCTTGGTGATTACCGATATTAAGCCACCCATTTTTTACCGCATTCGTGAAAATAGAGAGCATTTTGAAGAATTGACCGCTTGGGTACTTAAAGAGTTGGAACCTATTGTACGTCCTGCCGGTCAAGATTTTTGGGATAAACTTGTGGCTTATCACAAAAATAACTACATGCACGAAAATCCATCTTTGGCCAATAAAATTCTAAAAGTTGCCCACCTTTATACGTCAAAATGGGAATTTAACCTGATTCGCCCTCTGAATTACTTCGATGAAGAACTACGAGACATTGAAGCTTCTTTTACCGAACAATTACGAGGAATGAGTGAGCTTGACGGGGTTAAAGATCTTGTGTCTTCTGCCGCAAACCCCTTTATGCGTGTGGTAAATTTATGCGGACAATTGCGTTTTCAAATACGCTGGTCGCAAACCTCAAGGGTGCCTGAAACTTCAGTGCTTGGGCATATGTTTGTGGTGGCTACTTGCGCCTATTTTCTCTCTTTGGATTTAGGGCTTTGTCGTTCACGTTCCATCAATAACTTTTTTTGTGGACTTTTCCATGATGTTCCGGAACTCCTCACCCGTGATATTATCAACCCCGTGAAAAAATCTGTGGGCTATTTGCCTGATTTATTACATCAATACGAAAGTG
>CAYJHY010000434.1:0-1797 GCA_964369875.1 uncultured Mailhella sp. | reverse complement strand
AAACCCTCCCCCTTTCCTCAAAAAACTTTAATAATGGGGCAGTAAATTAAAAAAACATGTTTTTATTATATCACATTGTTAGGTTTATAGTAAATTGGAATAACGTGCAAGAGCATCAAGAGCGTGCTTTAATCTTTCGTGCCAAATATACCACGGGAGTATCGCATAAACTTGTTACTAAGTATATGATATAAGAAGATAAAACTAAGGAGCATAGTGTGTCAAGGTTGTAGCCTTCCATGCCGTAAAAAGCACCAAAGGTAAAAAGTATCGTATTCACAGCCTGAGAAATCAGGGTAGAGCAATTGTTCCGTATCCACAGCCCTCGAGTCGAGTCTTTGAAGATTTTTGTAGTCGACTGCCAAATTTTATCGTAAAGCCATACGTCTAATACTTGGCTTATTGCGTATACTGCAATCCCTACAACCATAAAACGCGGAACATTTTTAAATACTTCTTGGATAGCGGGACTTGCCCAATCATTGGCACTTGGGACATATAAAAACCAAGATTGGCTTATCAGTACAAAGATGATATTGGCAAAAACCCCCGAGAAAACAGCTTTTCTCGCTTCGTCTTTTCCTTCATTTTCGGAAAGGATGTCTGTTACCAAAAAGGTTGACGCAAAAAGAATATTTCCCAGCGTTTGTTCTAATCCAAAGGCATTGATGAGAATAATAACTTCGATGTTTGCTGTTATGGTTGCAATTGCTGTCCAAACGTAAAGGCTTGTTTTTCCGAATACTTTATATGCAAATAAAACTGTTGCATAAACTAAAATTAATGTAAGGATAAGTACTATTTCATTGGTCATTGGTCGTGACTCCTCCAACACCGAAGGCTGTATTTTCCAGTAAGATATCGACTCTGTCGTTTTTTTCATAAAGAGGAAAAACTTCGTTTACAAAGATGTCTATAACTTTAGGGCTCGGTTTTATAGGTTTAGCGTTTAATTGCATGATATTGACACACACTCTTTGAAAAAATTTCAAGCCGATTTCAATGTCTTCAATCATACTTTCTTTTGTTTGTCCGGGAATGCCTTGTAAAAGACAGCATTCATCAAAATATTTCGCAATTTCAGCAGGATTATCGGTATCAATCCCTTTTACAAGATAGCTTTCGCGAAAAAGATAATCAAATGTTTCAACACCAATTTTTATGACAATATCAATACCATGCTTTTTATATCTTTCTCTGATAGCCTTTGTCGCTTCCCTATGGGAATAATGGCACTCAAAATGCAGTTCTTTAATGTTCTTGGCAAGACAAACTTCTTCAATAAGGTTATGTGTTGCTTCTGAAAGCTCCAAATAACTACCTGAATTAATAATCTCAAGCTTGTTATGAATACCTGTGATTTTATGTAGCTCTATTGCATTTAGCTGGTCATTTTCCGCTTCATTCTTGGAATAATCTAAATGATAGTCGCAAAATCTGCACTTTCTCCATGTGCAACCATTGCCACGAAGGAGTACAATTTCTCTTTTATTTTTTTCATCGATGACTGAATACCTATTCATTATTTCATTTTCCAGTATATCCACTAAAGCTTCCTTTTTTATGTTAAGTTTTATTATTCGTCGGAAAGAAACATACTCTAAAGTAGAATCTAATGCAAGCGATAATGGAAGCATTTTAGGTGGTTAGTTCGTTTTTTTGAATACCGTGAGAGGATTAGAACAAGTGCAATTTTAGTTGGAATTGCTCTAGAAAGGTTCCTAGAAAGGTCCCTTTTGACTGCTCAAGCCTCGTTTTGGGTGAAAAATCAAATATCCCTATTTTTGTATTAAAGCA
>CAYJHY010000433.1:0-1798 GCA_964369875.1 uncultured Mailhella sp. | reverse complement strand
TACGCAAAAGCTTGCGCCCTTGCTTTTTACTCGCTCCCACACAAAGGGCAAAAAAACGAACCGATGGCGCCACACGGCGAGCAGAATTATAAACCAAACCTGCAATAATAGGGGTAATAATTAAACTTTGCGCTAAAATCATCCCTTCAAGGGTAAATAAAAGTTCAAAATCACCCAAAGGCCCTCGGCGCATAATCAAAAGGTAAACCATAAGCCCGATGACCACCGGCGGAACCCCCATAAAGGTTCGCATAAGTCTGACCACAATATTTTTACCCCAAAATTCCGTGCGCTCAAGCCACAAACCAAAACCGATTCCCAAAAGAGCAGAAATCCCTGTGGAAGCAAAAGCAAGAATCAAACTCACATAAATGGCATGCAAAGCCCCTGAGTTTGCAAAAAAAAGTTCAAAATATGCGATAAGTGCGTCCATAGAAGTATTTAAATTTATTTTTATTTTTTTGGGTTATTTTTTTTGGGGGGAAATGATTTCCCCCAAACCCCCTCATACTGTTTTTTTTGTTACGGTGTATGGTGATTTCAGATGAAATTACCATACACCGTAACAAAAAAACGTATAAAGACAGTTTGTTCACATTCACTTTTTCTGGTTATAAATTATCGGAAATTTTTGCGTTTGGCACAAAAAGAGACTGCCCAAATTCTTCTTTACCATACAAAGCTATGAGCGCTTGAATTTTTTTTGACGTCAACCAGTCAATAAAAACCCTTGCACCTATTGAATTTACATCTTTACACTTTTCCGGATTTATGGTTATCAGGCTATATTGATTTCGTAATACTTCATCATATTCAAAAATAATCACGTTTTCGCTTTCTATTTCCCCATGATTAAAAATTTTTAGCCACGTTCCTCGATCGGTCAAGGTGAATGCTCGCATTTCTTCGGCCATGCCAAGGGTCGCCCCCATGCCCTGCCCCGCTTCAAAATATTTTGAATTTTCTTTTGGATCGAGTCCTAAATCTTGCCACAAAGTCATTTCCCTATGGTGCGTGCCAGACTGATCTCCCCGTGAAATAAAAGATACTTGTTTTTCATAAATTTGACGAAAAACTTCTTTTACCGAGTGGTTTGTATCAAATTGTTTTTTATCAAGAATATCTTTTGGCCCCACCACAATAAATTCATTATACATCACAGGAATTCTTGCAAGCCCATATCCTTGACGAATAAATTCTTCCTCAAGTGCTTTGGCATGTACCCACAAAATATCCACGTCACCGTTTCGCCCTAAGGCAAGAGCCTCCCCCGTGCCGACGGAAAGAAATTTCAGCGTATAGCCCGTATCTTTAGCAAAAAGCGGACTTAAATAATCCAAAAGCCCCGTGTCCACAACGCTCGTAGTTGTTGCCAAAAAAAGCTCTTTATCTTCCGGATGTTCCCCATCGTTCGCATACACATTCTCGCAAACAAGAACACTTGCCAACAAACAACAAAAAACAAAACTCAATATATTTCTTTTCATTCCTTATACCTAAATATAAATCTATTTCAACAACAAGAGTATAACTAAGCAGAAGAAAACACAAGCTTTCATATGATAATTCGCTCAATTTTCATTTATAATAAGAAAAGTATGAATTCTCACAAAACAAATAAAACACTCCTATTAACAAAAAAGCAACACCCTTTGTAATTTTCTATATCACAAAGGGTGTTGCTTTCATTACAACTTCTTTTCCCCAAACAACTTATAAATATTAAAGTTTTTTGGAAGGAAGGGGGAGGGTTTGGGAGGGGAAAAACGCTTTTTTGTTCACAAAAAAGGTTTGTCCC
>CAYJHY010000432.1:0-1801 GCA_964369875.1 uncultured Mailhella sp. | reverse complement strand
GCAAGATGTATTCGGGGTTGAGTTCTTCATCGGAAACGAGTTCGGCGATGGCGTATGCTGCGGCAATTTTCATTTCATCGTTGATATCTGAGGCACGCACATCAAGGGCGCCTCTGAAAATACCGGGGAAGGCAAGAACGTTGTTTACTTGGTTGGGGAAGTCGCTACGGCCTGTGGCGATAACGGCAGCACCGCCGGCTTTTGCGTCTTCGGGGTAAATTTCGGGAACGGGGTTAGCACAAGCAAAGATGATGGAATCTTTTGCCATGGTCGCCACCATTTCTTTGGTGAGGATTTGGGGAGCTGAAACTCCGATAAACACGTCGGCGCCTTTGAGCACCTCAGCAAGGGAGCCTTGTTCCATTTTTAAATTACTGATAGCCGCAATTTCTTCTTTTTCTTTATTGAGATTTTCTCTGCCTTTGTAGATGGCGCCTTTGGTGTCGCACATAACAACATCTTTGAGGCCGAGAGCCATAAGAAGTTTAATAATAGCGATACCGGCTGCGCCTGCACCGTTGGTAACAACTTTAATTTCATCGAGTTTTTTACCAACAATTTTAAGGGCGTTGATCATGCCTGCCAAAGTAACAATAGCGGTGCCATGTTGGTCGTCGTGGAAAATTGGGATGTCACAGCGTTCTTTGAGCATGCGTTCGATTTCAAAACAGCGAGGAGCAGAGATGTCTTCGAGGTTGATACCGCCGAAACTGCCGGCCAAAAGCTCAACAGTGCGCACGATTTCTTCTACATCTTTACTGCGGATGCAAAGAGGAACAGCGTCAACGCCACCAAACTCTTTAAAAAGCACACATTTGCCTTCCATAACGGGCATGCCTGCTTCCGGGCCGATGTCGCCGAGACCGAGAACGGCAGTGCCGTCGGTTACAACTGCAACGGTATTGCCTCTTGCAGTGAGTTCGTAGCTTTCGTTGATGTCTTTTTGGATTTCAAGGCAAGGTGCGGCCACACCGGGGGTGTAGGCTAAAGCTAAATCTTCCTGACTATTCACAGGCGCTTTTGATTTAATTTCCAATTTACCCTTTAAAGCACGGTGCAATGTAATTGATGCTTTTGCATAATCCATTTTTTTTTCCTCTTTTTTATTGTGTGTAGCATTTACTGTGTGGAGTAAAGCAAAATATGGTTACAAATTATATAATAATCAAAATGTATTACAAGTTTTTATGTAAAATGAAAAGTGTTTTATACGTTTTGTATGATGTGTAATTTTCAGGGAAAAACATATCACCAAGAAAGGGGGTTGTCAAAAGAACAAGTTTATATATCATTAAATTTACATTGAAATGATGTTCGTTAACAAAAAAAAAAGCATTGATTGTTATCAATGCTTTTTTTTTAGAGCGTTGACAAAGTCAACCCTCTTCAAAAATCAAGAATAGGACGAGCTTTGCTTGTTCGTTAAATGATTGATTTTTGTGCCTTTCCGCCAAGACAGCTTTGCTGTCTTAGGCGGCGCAAACACCTGAAAAGGGGTTTGTCATCAAATTGAAAAAAGCATTGATTGTTATCAATGCTTTTTTCAGAATGTTGACTAAGTCAACGCTCTCCAACTTATCTACGGATTATTATAAGGTTTTTTCATCAAGATTGGGATGAATTTCCCCAATGGTTGCATAAAAACTGGAAAGTGCGATAAGGTAATTTGCCTTTGAAGAAATAAATGCCAGTTCGGCATCGGCTAAATCGGATTGAGCGGTAAGCATTTCAAGGTTAGTGCCAAGCTGTGATTCGTAACGAATTTTTGCATCTTCGTAAGATTGACGCGCGCTATCGAGTG
>CAYJHY010000431.1:0-1831 GCA_964369875.1 uncultured Mailhella sp. | reverse complement strand
TAAGCATTTTAGACAGTACCTGAAAGGTGAGCGCTCACTTTTACCTTGCGTTTAATAAATCGATGTTAAAAATCAATTACACAGCTATTATACTTTAAACTTTGGTATATAAATTTAATTGTATAGTATTTTAGAAAATATTCGATTCATTAAATCAAGATAGTTCCAAAAAAAACTTTACTATAAAAAAGCTCCTTGTTGTGATAATAAGGAGCTTTTTTATAGTAAAGTTTTTTTTGGAAAAGGGGAGGGCTTGGGAGGGGAAAAACGCTTTTTTGTTCACAAAAAAGGTTTTTCCCTTCCCAATAAAAAATCCTAAAACTATTCTTGTTCTTGCCAGTCGTGATGTACGCGACTGATAACATCTTCGATAGTTGAGAGTTGGTCGGGAGGACAAATACCGATAAGGGGTTCACCTGTGTCAACGTTTTTGTTTTGCTCAAAATAGAGCTCATAGATAACACCTTCGGGACCGCTGTAACGGAGGGGAATTTCTCTTTTCATGCGTGAAACGATGAAAAGATCCATGCCATCGGTAACAGTGATACTTTTGTGACCGGAGATTTTGAGTTTTTTGTCAACATCGGGGGCAAAATAGTATTTTGCTCTTTCGGGTGCGTTGAAGAGGAACAGTGTTTTTTGCAAGAGTATGCGAACGACTTCTTGCTTGGAAAGAAAGTGCCTGATAACAGCAATTTCAGTTCCGGCTTCAACAAAGGCGTTATCGTGTTGCTTGTTAAGCTTTTGAATAATACCCTTTTGGTTAACGGTAATGGGTTTAAGATTTCGCTCTCTTGTAATGGTGGCGATTTTTGTTCCGGGAATTTCTTTCCATTGCCCGCTTGGAGCACTGACTTTATCGCCTTCGTTTATATTTGCAAATTCCAAAACACCTGTATGGGGAGCGTAAATGCTCAAATCCATATAGGGGGTTTGTTTTATTTCATCGAGAATTGAACTTATATTCAACATACATGCCCCTATCTGTAATAAAGGTTTCTTCCGCCCATGGTGAGCAAGGCTTGTTTTACGTTAGTACGAATATCACGCCTATCCCAAACGCCTTGAATATGGCCTCTTGAGAGAGCTTTGTAGCAGTTGTGATGATCGGGGGCAACGTCGATACCTGTGGTATTTTTAATAACTCCGGGACCTGCAAAACCGAGGTTTGAGGAGCGTATCGCGAACTGATAGTGAGCACATCCGAGGAAGCTCGCAACAGGACCACCGAAGGAATTTGTGTCATACACAACCAAGTAAAGACCACCGGCGCGCACATAACGGCGAATAGCAATGGTTACACGTGGCATTTGGATAACGCCGTGTGTTCCTTCTTGAATACGAATACCTGCGGTACCGTGAGAATAGATAATAAGCGGATAGCGTTTACGGCGCGCTCTGTCAATAGCAGAAACAAGCTTTGCACCTTCTGCAGCACCAACTGAACCACCTCTGAAAGGGGCAGTAAGAACGGCAACAATGCTTTTTATCCCGTCAATTCGAGCTTCAAAAGTGATACAACCGGACTTGAGAGATGTTTTTTCCTTGGCTTCGGCTACACGTTTATCAAACTCAGGGAAGGAAAGTGGATTACCTGCTTCCCACTCCGTGTTAAATTCGTAAAGAGAACCGGCGTCGAAACAGTTATACATAAGCCACTGGTATTCCATTGTAAAATGGTGCCCACAAGTAGTACAAACTCCGGCAAATTCATTATACAAATCCGGTGACCAAAGGTCTAAGCAACCATGAGTTTTAGCATTTGGACAAGAGATGGATCTGTCTTCTTTAGCTCTTGGGCTCACCCAGTTCCATGTTCCGCCACGTTCTT
>CAYJHY010000430.1:0-1838 GCA_964369875.1 uncultured Mailhella sp. | reverse complement strand
TAGCCGTAACCGATCCTGTTTATCCTGTGTATGTGGATTCCAATGCCATGAGCGGGCGTGCCGGAAAATGGACGGGTTCAGAGTGGAGCAATATTATCTATCTTCCTTGCACCGCAGAAAATAATTTCACTCCGGCGCTTCCTTCAAACGAGGCAGACAAGCGCCCCGACTGCATCTATCTATGCTATCCAAACAACCCCACAGGGAGTGTTATCAGCAAAGAAGAACTCAAAAAGTGGGTTGATTACGCTAAGGAAAACAAATGCATCATTCTTTATGACGCTGCTTATGAAGCCTATATTCAAGATGATTCCGTTCCACGCAGTATCTATGAAGTCGAAGGCGCAAAAGAAGTGGCCGTAGAATTTCGTTCTTTTTCTAAAACTGCAGGTTTCACAGGCTTACGCTGCGGTTATGTGGTTGTGCCAAGTACAGTAAAAGGTTATGACGCAAACGGTAACACCTATTCTGTCAAAGATATGTGGAACAGAAGACAATGCACCAAATTCAACGGTTGCCCCTATATCGTACAAAAAGCCGCCGAAGCCATTTTCTCCCCCCAAGGACAAGAAGAGATTAAAGGTCTTGTCAGTACCTACATGGAAAATGCATCCAAGATTCGTAATGTTCTTACCGAAATGGGACTTCAAGTGTATGGTGGTGAACACGCGCCCTATATTTGGATAAAAACACCTAACAACATGCCCTCTTGGGATTTTTTCCAACTTCTTCTCGATAAAGCCCACATCGTTTCCACTCCGGGAAAAGGCTTTGGTCTCAGCGGTGAAGGATACGTTCGATTCACTGCTTTCGCAAGTTCGGAAAACATATCAGAAGCATTGGAACGCTTGAAAAACGTATTATAACTTTTGTTTTACTATGAGAAAGCCCCCCTTTTGTGTGGTACAAACGGGGGGCTTTTTCATAATAATAAGTAAACCGAAATGACATGTTTGAGAATCAGATACAAAAAATATCTGATTTACAAATTGTGAAAAAAAGTATAATCAAATTATGTAAAACCAATTAAAACCTTATTACATTAAAGGAAAATTTATGAAAAAACGCCTTATTACACTTCTCATTTTGAGTTTTTTAGCTTTTAACACACAAAAGGCTTTTGCCGTAGAGTCTGAAAATACCATTAAATTGCCTCCTGTAACTAAAGAGCTTTCTTTTTCGCTTATGCAAAGTCTATGGGAAAGAAAAAGCATTCGATCTTTTAGTGCAGAAGAGCTCTCTTTAGAAACAATCAGCGATCTTTTATGGGTTGCGTGGGGAATAAATCGTGAGGATGGAAAACGCACTATCCCCACTGCACGGAATAAGCAAAATCTAGCAGTGTACGTTGCGATGAAAAATGGCGTATGGCTCTATGATGCAAAAAGTAATACGCTGAATAAAATGATAGACGATAATTTGACTCAAAAATATAACGCTCCCGTGTTACTCTTTTATGCTGCTGAAGATGCACAGTTTGCAGATATGCATGTAGGGTCTATGTATCAAAATGTACATCTTTATTGTGCGGCAAAGGGGCTTGGTACCGTTCTTAAATCAGCTGGCGGAAAGGTGATGCAAGAAAAATTGGCTTCACACCTTCCCAAAAACTATAGTATTCGTATGGTTCAAGCTGTCGGTAAACCATAAAATCACAAAACATATAAAGTCGGCAGTGAAGTTCGAGAAGGGATAACTTTCATTTTATAATTCAGGCAAAGGTTCCCTCTCTCGAAAAAATAATTCAGAAACACACTCTAATATGTCAAAAGGGTTACAAGAAAATTTCTTGTAACCCTTTTGACATATTAGAGCAAGTACAACGTTAGTTAGTCGAT
>CAYJHY010000429.1:0-1843 GCA_964369875.1 uncultured Mailhella sp. | reverse complement strand
CTAAATGAGTACTGGATGGGAACGTTTACTTTTAAAGGCTTGTTGGGCGCGGAGAGCCTGATGGAAATAAGCTTGGTGGCAAGCTTTTTACTTGAGTTATCAAGTATGGAATTTCCTGTGCCTTTTCCAAGGTTTGCGGCTTCTACTCGTCCATTTGGGTGAATGGTAACCACAATGTAGTTTGTGCCCTGGATGCCTCTTTTTTGTGCTGCTCTTGGATATACTTTGTATTTGTTCACATAGGCCAAGAGTTCAGCGAGCACTTGGTCGCCTGAAGCGCCTGCGGGGCCTTCTGTCGGTTCACCTACGGGTGCTTCAACAGGGGCAGCTTTTGGTGCAGCCTGTGGTTTTGCCACCGGCTGAGGTTTAGGCTGAGGTTTTGGAGGCTCCGGAATGGGTTCGGGTTTCTTTTTTGGAGGTTCAACGACTTTTTTTATCTCAAGTTCATAGATAAAGTCAGAATGTTCCGTAAAAAGAATCTCAAACTTCTTCTTTTTTGGCGGTTCATGAATAATGATTTCTTGGGGGAGTTGAAACAGTTTTGCAACTGACGGAAGCTCGATCACGAGTTCAACCCCGGCAAGTAATATAAGAAGTAATGCTGTTCCCATGGTAAAACCACTGAGAAAGCGACTTCTGTTTAGTGTACTGCTCCCATACGCATGATTACTCAGCACTTTCGGTACTAATAACAAAACTTCCTCCTTCTCTTGCCTTAGCCTTATCAATTACTTGAATAAAGGAGTCAAAAGGGGCTTTTTTATCAACGTGGAGATTGATTCTGGTAGTAGGATGTTCTTCTAAAAGCGCTTCAAACTGGCCTTGGCTTAGGCTTATGTCTTTATAGAAGATCCCGCCGGTAGCAGTAATTGCAATGACGATTTCTTCTTGTTTCTCAAGCTCTTCTGTTTTGACAGCGGTGGGTAAAACGATGTCCATAACAGGTTTTGAAAATGTTGTTGTCATGATAAAAAACACCAAAAGCATAAAAATAACGTCAATAAGCGGTGTTAAATCTACACTCAAATCATCATCTAGCATATCCATAGTATCTACCTTCTTTTATCTAAAATAGTTTTTTGCATCGTGGTATAAATTAGAGTGTGTTTCCCAATTAAATTAATTTTGAATTTTGGTAAGGAAAGCGAGTTTTTTGCGATGGGAGTGTACATAAACGTACATGACCTGAGCAAAAAAGGAGCTTGACGCAGTTCATAAGTACAAAATTAATTTAATTGGGAATTACTGCTTATTTTGTTTCGTCTTCAGGGCAAGACTCGCTGATATGTCTTGTAAACTTGATCATTCTGTTTTGGTATCTTTTGTATTTGAGGATTAAGTAGTAATAGGCAACAAGGGTTGGTACTGCTACGGAAAGCCCCAAAATGGTTGTAAGAAGTGCAGACCAAATACCTTGGGCAAGTTCAGCTGGGTCGGGTGATGCTGATTCAGCAATGGCTTGGAAAACGTCAACCATACCAAGTACGGTACCGAGAAGACCAAGAAGTGGAGAAATAACACTGATAAGTCTGATGTAGGACAAATCTTGCACAACCATTTCAAAGTTTCTGCTGAAAATAAAGGATATTTCAGTCCTGAGGGCTGTGGGATCTTTGATTTTCAAAGCGCCTATTTCTTTTACCAGTTGAACAAGCGGATTTCTTGTTTTCATGTTCTCGTCAAACATAAAGCATTCATTATCGAGCTTTTTGTAATTTCTGATGAATTGGAACCATACAAAGGTAAGGTAGTAGAAGTTTTTGAGGCATAGATAGGTAGCGATAAGAACAAGCACTACAATGGCTGTTCCGGCAGGCCCGATCATGGCATAAATCAACTCAAA
>CAYJHY010000428.1:0-1857 GCA_964369875.1 uncultured Mailhella sp. | reverse complement strand
TTTTAAGAAAATACGGTATTCCTTTTGACAGCGCCGAAGGTTTTTTATATCCCGACACTTATTTGTTACAAAAACCTGTTAAAATAACCAAGGAGTCTGCACAAAAAATTGCAGGAAGACTTATCGATACTTTTTGGCAAAAAACCAAACCTATTTGGAGCGCCGCCCCCTATAGCGGTAAAAAACCCGATGCCGCAACGCTCAATAAATTGATTATATTGGCCTCTATTGTGGAGCGAGAAACAAGAGTGGAAGAAGAGCGTCCAAAAGTGGCCGGAGTTTATCATAACAGGCTAAAAATAAATATGATATTACAAGCTGACCCCACGGTTATTTATGGCCTTGGTAAGGAATTTAAAGGAACTTTACTAAAAAAACATTTACAAGACGCAAAAAATCCTTATAATACATATAAAATTAACGGACTTCCGCCCGGCCCCATTTGCTCCCCTTCCCTTTCTGCAATACGAGCCGCGCAAAACCCCGCACAACATAAATATTATTACTTTGTTGCTCTTGGCATTGGCTCCACCCACGTCTTTTCAACAAACCTAAAAGATCACAACAGAGCGGTGCAACAATACCGTAGAAATTTGAGCAAACAAAAATAATGGATTTTAGAATGAATGCCTTGGAATTACTTCCCACACACGACTTATTCAGTAAGGAAGAAATAAATAATCTCCCCATGTTATCTTATCAAGGGGAAATTATAGTCGTACGCAGCCAAGAAGAATTGGAACTTGTATTACCACGCATAAAACAAGAAAGCGTACTAGGTTTTGACACGGAAACACGCCCTCTTTTTAAAAAGGGTATTCCTTATAAGCCTTCCCTTATACAGCTTGCCACCAAGGATACTGTTTATTTAATTCAAATCAATTTAGTGCCCTTTAATAAGCATTTAGCAGATATTTTATCAGATGCCGAGATTGTTAAAGCCGGAGTTGCCGTAAAAGATGATTTGAATGCATTGGCGAAAATATTTCCTTTTAAACCACAAAGTTTCGTTGAACTGGCAGATTTAGCCAATCAAAAAGGCCTTAAAGCACAGGGCCTTCGAACCATTGCCGCCAATCTCTTAGGCTTTCGTATCAGTAAAAAAGCTCAGTGCTCCAACTGGGCAAGCCCTTATCTGACCCATGCGCAAATAAAATATGCCGCTACAGATGCATGGCTTGGGCGTATTTTATACCATTCACTCATGCAACTTGAAGACAGCCCCGATCACGTAAAAAATCAACCAAAGCCAAAAAAGAAAAAAGAATTTCGACGCAGAAAAAAAACAGTATCAGCTCCAACCGAAACACTTGATTAATAATCAAATTAGGGCTATAGTCTATTTTAGAGTTGAATGAGCACGTCATTTGAAGTGTGACCCTTGCCCCAAGCATAACACCAATGCCATCCTTTAACCACTATTAGGATATACCATGGAACGACACAATGCAGATTTAAACTCACAAGTAGTTCAATTGGTTTCTTTTAAAGTCCGTAATGAAGAATTCGGATTGGATATACTTCAAGTGCAAGAAATTATCAGAATGCTTGAAATCGCAAGCTTACCATCCTCACCAAAGTACGTGAAAGGGGTTGTGGATTTACGTAATAAGGTAATCCCCATTATTGATATGCGTGCACGCTTTCAACTTCCCCCCATCCCTTATGATAATGATACCAGAATCATTGTTGTGCATGCAGAAAACTTGACTGTAGGTCTCGTGGTTGACGCTGTCTGTGAGGTTATTCGCCTCAAAGAAACTGAAATTGAACGCCCACCGACCGTTACCGAGACCACAGGGTCTCAGTATATCAAAGGCGTGAGCAAAATGGAAAAAGGCTTGCTTATTATTCTTG
>CAYJHY010000427.1:0-1857 GCA_964369875.1 uncultured Mailhella sp. | reverse complement strand
TAACGCCGGCCTGTCACGTCGGAGGCCGAGGGTTCAAGTCCCTTCCGTTCCGCCACTAAGTTTTTTAGTGGATGGAAACATCTGCAATTATATATACAAAATTACGAGCTCAATATGAGTATCGTTTGCGGAACGGTAGTTAAGTCGGTTATAACGCCGGCCTGTCACGTCGGAGGCCGAGGGTTCAAGTCCCTTCCGTTCCGCCATTATTTAGCCCTGTGCATTGCATGGGGCTTTTTTTATGCCTAAAATTCGGTGCGGTACTGTCAATGATAAACAAGAAACCGCCTGTCTTTCAGTGTCGAAGACAGGCGGTTTCTTGTTTGTGTGGGGTTACTTTGTTGAGAGTAAAGAAGGTCGATTGTAAGCGGTATTACTTAATATATCTATTAATAAACTGCACAAGAATAAGCGACATGCAAGCAAGTGCAGTGCCCAGTATAAAAGGAAGTTGATAGTTATAAAGCCATAAAGCACCACCGATGGTGGGAACGCAAACGGCGGCGATATGGTTTATGGTGAAGGCAACCGCCATACTGGGAGCAATATCTTCTTTGTCTCCCATTTTTTGGAAAAATGTTTTTTCTGCGATATTAAAGTTAAAGGTCAGCTGGTCAAACACATAAAGTAAGCCGACGATATAAGCATTGTCAATAAATGCATAACCTAAGAAAATAAAAATTGCAGAAATAAATTGATAGGTCAGAAGCTTTTGCTCGCCAAGTCGATTAATAAGGCGCCCGATGAGGGGATTGAGTAGCCAGTTAATAGTGTTGTTAATCAAAAATAATGTGGTTATCATTACAACTGTAAAGCCGAATTTTTCGACCATAAGAAAGAGGGAGAAAATCATAAAAATTTGTCTGCGTCCACCCGATAGAAAGGTTAGGGCATAAAAAAGCCAATACTTCTTCTTTAATATAAGCTTTTTCTTTTGCGCAGGCAAAAGACTCAAGTCAGGTTTTTTTGGTATGGCAAAAAGAGCGCCGACCATAGCCACAAGTCCGCAAACAAGATACATCTGCCAGTAAAGGAAAAATCCTGCAAAAGCTAATATCATAAGAGCAACAATAATCGAGCCAAGAGCAGAAATACTTCGTAAGCGTCCAAAAACAAGGGGAGCGCTGTTGAGGCTGAAGCTTTGTAGTATAATGGACTGATTGATGGTTTCAAAGTAATGAAAGCCGAAGGACATGCAAAGGGTGGTGAGTATGATATGCTGAAAGTTTTGAGAAAAGCCTGTTAAAGCAACGCCAAGTCCGAGTGTAAACACGGCGACGATGGCAAAATTTTCTTCTTTGAAGTAACGCAAGAATATAAGTATAGTCACTGCCAATAATCCGGGTATTTCACGAACTGATTGGATTATTCCGCCCTCTGTGCCTGTGAAGTCAAGTGTTTCCACAACAAAGTTTGTGTAAAGCATTTGCCATGATTGTAGGGCTACAATTTGGATAAAGGTAAGAATAAGCAGAAAAAGGAATGTTTTTTGTTCTGGTTCATGGGCAATTTCTTTAGGTCGTATATATTCTATAAGGATGTTTTGCTTATTCATAAATAGTCCGAAATGCTAAAGGTGGGTGGTATTGGAGGAAATTGTCACGCAGATAAGGCAAAGTCAAGAAAGTAATTTGAATATATTTTAGACTTATTATAGAAAAAATAAAGAAAAAGACTTGCGTCTGGTTGATTCGTGCTTATATTTAATATTGGGAGTAAGAGAAAAATTATAGCGAGTTGCTTTTGATGGGTCTGTAATGTGTTGAATTTGTATATCTATTTAATTATTATAAAAATAGGCCAAATACTTCTTGACAGCATGACACATTTAGAGCATATTCCACTTCCGCCATGTGA
>CAYJHY010000426.1:0-1860 GCA_964369875.1 uncultured Mailhella sp. | reverse complement strand
TTTTGGGATTTTTTTTGTTTACTTTGGGGAGGGGAAAAACTTTTTTTGTGAACAAAAAAGCGTTTTTCCCCTCCCCAAGCCCCACCCCTTTTCCCAAAAAAACTTTAATATTAAGTAAGTTTTTTTTTGTTCACAAATGTCACAGGATGTGACAAACACGCAATGTATTTAAGTAAATTTATAGCGATAGGGCTAAATATATATGACAAGTTGGTATTATAGCGATTTGTTTACCTAACGCCATATATAATGTTACTTTCTAAGCTTGAAGTGTTTGTTTGCTTTTTCAGGAAAGGGGGAGTTTGAGGGGGAAAACCTTATTTTTGGCTCAAAAATAGGGTTTTCCCTCTCAATAAATAATTTTTGTAGCTTTTTTGAGTTCTATAATTCGTGCATAGGATTGAGCGATTCTTTCCTTGCTGATTTTTCCTTCTTTGATTAAATCCATAATATCTTTGTGTATGATTTCGGCAAGATTTTCTTCGTGTTTTAGATTATTGCCATAAATCAGCAGGTCAACGCCTGCTGTAATAGCATGATATAAGGCTTCTTTACGTCCGTATTGTTTATTGAGCGCGTCCATTTGCATATCATCGCTGACAATTACGCCATCCCACTTTAGTTTATTCCGCAAAAGATCTGTCACAATAGCTTTGGAAAGGACGGCGGAGTGTTTCGGGTCAAGCTTTTTATGAGAAAGATGACCAAGCAATACCATCATAGGGACATGGGGACGGTTTTCAGGCAAATAGGGAATGAGTTCTTTTTCAGTCCAAGTTTTTGTAATATCTGTTACGAAATGGTGGGTGTCTGTTGTGGCACTGCCGTGCCCCGGAAAGTGTTTATAGGCAGGAATAATGCCATGCTTTGCCAAACCCTCCGCAAAAGCTTTACCATGTTGTATCACCAGAAGTGGGTCGGAAGAAAATGAGCGTTTTATTTTGCCGATTGCAGGGCTTTTAGGATTGATATCCACATCCACTGTGGGCGCAAAATTCACGTTAATCCCAAGTTCCTTTAATAATGCCCCTGTTTTTTTACCCCAAATTTTTGTTTGTTCGGGGCTTTGTTTGCCCATATCTTTGGCGGAAGGCAATAAAAATATCGGCAGTCTTGGTGGCTTTAATCGATTAACATAACCCCCTTCTTGGTCGATGGCGATAAAAAGAGGAAGAGGAGCATCTTTTTGTAAAAGTTTGCTGAGTTTCTTTATTTGATCCAAACTTTTAATATTCCTCTCAGGTTTCCGTAACACAACATCATAGTCAAAAAGAATAATTCCTCCAAGATTCCCTTTTTTAACTGATGCAAGAACAGACTCTAAATCGGATTGATTTGTTTTATTTGAACTACTTTGTTGTGCGTCTTTGTCTGTGCTTTGGAAATATTCTTCGCCTGTTCCACGAAAGCCTATCATAATCATTTGCCCGACCATCTGTTCAAGTGAGGCTGAATTAATATGTTTATTTGTAGTGGCAAAAGCAGGAGCAGACCTAAAAAATGTTACAATAGCAATACAAAAGACAATAAAAACTATTCGCTGACAAAGAAAGCTTCTTGTTTGAGAACGCACGGGAATCACCTTTTTATAACAGACTGAACAAAGTTTTGGAAAAATACGGGCAGTATGTTTATCTGTTTGTTATGTATTTATGGACAGAAATTTATAGTATTTTAACATAGCCCCAATATATCGTCAATCATAGGAAATGAGCACTATTTAGAATGTCCTCGTCATGTTCTCTTAGAACATAAAAGTATGATATACTGAAAGCGTACTTTTTTTAAAGTTACTCTCTCATTATTAAAGTTTTTTGAGGAAAGGGGGAGGGTTTGTGAGGGGGAAAACTCCCTTTTGTA
>CAYJHY010000425.1:0-1860 GCA_964369875.1 uncultured Mailhella sp. | reverse complement strand
CAATCCGCTTCTCTGGCGGCTACCCTTTCCATGGAGCATTTGGCCACAATATTATGACTTGCCGCTTCACGCATGGGGTTTATTTGATACATTTGTTTGTAAATATCACAACCTGTTCCTGCAAGTGCACGGCCAAGCATGGTAGCATGGGTGGTGAAAAGCGTTCCGATTTGCGGAGCATCACGCTTCACAGCCAACAGACCGGCACCACACATCCATTCATGGAAGTGTGCCACAGCTTTTTGCCCTGCTGGCTCTATGGTTTCATGGAAAATTGCAGAAATAATTTCACCACAAACGGTACTGAACATAACAGGTTCAGTATAATCCCACCCCCCTGTCATAGAGTCCACGCCATAACGATTCCAAAGTTCATAGAGAAGTTGGTTTACATTAAGACGATCTTTAAAGCTCACCAAAATGGTTTTGGGACGTCCAGGAATATTCCAACGGCCAAGGCGACACTGAAAGTTTTTCTTGGCTAAAATAGGACGAAGATAATTCCAACATGCTTCATCCGTCTCTTCAAATTCCGCATTATTCCCAAGGTCAGGACCGAACATATAATAACGATCGTCAAAAAATTCAACCGCCTGTAAAGCCTTGCTACTTACAACCGTATAAATGCCACCAACTTTATTACACACTTCCCAACTTACTTCAAAAGCGGTGGCTTGGCCTAATTTCGTATGCATATTTTCTCCTACAAATAATTCAATCAAAACAATCTTTTATATAAAATCTAAAAAGCTCTGCAAATTGACTTTATCCGTAATTTGGAAAAATATATAAAAAACTCAAACAAATACCATCTGCAAAGATTTTTCACGGCAAGCAATATTTAGCGCACAAAGTAAGCAATATAAACCTAGTAATTTATTTATTTTTCATTTTTTAGGGGAAATGATTTCCTCCAAACCCCCTCAGCTATTTTTTTACTTGCTTTGGCAAGAAAAAAAATTTATGGGGCTTCCAAAGGGAATCATTCCCTTTGGTGGGGAGTATGAGGGGTGAAACCCCTCAAATTGGTTTCACATGACTTTGTAACGTTTTCTTAAAAATAAAACCAAAGAAATTCTTTGTCAATTTTCAAAAACAATATAAGCCTATACTTTATTTTATGACAATAAAACGCACAAAATTGAGGAAAAAATCACTATTTTTTATATTTATAGCGATATTTTCCCCAATTTTCATAAAAAGGTAAAGCATGCATTATTCTATTGATTGTGACATATCCAATGTTTGTTCAAAATCTGCCAACACATTCATATAATTGATATATGCATCATATGGTGAACCATAAGGGCTAAAGTACTTATGCACATCCCCATCGGTAAACCATTTCGTGCACATATAATAAAAATGATCCGAAGTTTGTAAACGACGCCATGTTTTAATCAGTTCGGCGTTATTGGTAGCGAGCACATTTTTTTCAAGGCGATACACAGCTTCAATGGCGTCAAGTTGCATATCGTTACCGAGCCATGCTGTTAAATCGCGCTCCAAATCCGCCCAAGAAATTTCCTCGGGTACATCCAAACGCGCCACGGGAGAAAGTTTCTCTGCCGCTTCGGTGGGGGTAATGAAAGAGAAATGAGGATTGGATAGAATTTGCGTAGGCAAAGCTTTCATAAAATCAAAAATACCCGTTTCTTCCCATTGGTGTTCACCAAAGGTTTCATAATCCATAAAGAGGTTGATAAGCTCCCCTTTTAGGCCTGCGTTATGAACCCAGTGGGAGAACTTTTCTGCAAGCAAAGGAAACTCAGGCCAACCACGGTTGGAAAAACGAAACGCAATATCGTCTGAAAGTTGATAATTCTTTAAAAGTAATTTCAAATCAAGGCAGTTTGCAGG
>CAYJHY010000424.1:0-1861 GCA_964369875.1 uncultured Mailhella sp. | reverse complement strand
AACAAAAAAGCGTTTTTCCCCTCCCAAACCCACCCCTTTTCCAAAAAAAACTTTACTAGGGGGATGCTAAATTCAATAAAAATATGTTTCTTATTATATCAAGCTTTTAGGTTTATGGTAAATTGAAATGACGTGTTTCTGTTTCACAGGTGGTACATTAATGTTATTTACTTTTTTTGGGGGAAATGATTTCCCTTACCCCCCCCCCTCATTTATTTCCTCTTATTTGCTTTGGCAAATAAGTAGAAAATTTATGGGGTTTCCAAAGGGAATCATTCCCTTTGGTGGGGAGTTTGAGGGGTGAAGCCCCTCAAAGTGTTGACAAGGTCAACACTCACCAAAAATCAAGAATTATATTCAACTAATACAAATGGCGTCCCCAAAGGGTGGGGGCGTTGTTAAATTTTTATCGCTGATCCATAAAACGGGGTAGCTTGGCTCTTCGGGGAATAGGTCACATTCAAAATCCGTAAACCATAGAAGGCAAGCGGGATGAATGTTTTGCTGTTCCAAAAATTCTGGGATATGTCGATAGTCGGTACCGCCTCCGCCCTGAACGGATAGTTTTAGGGGACGATCTTCACGGCTATAACATTCGTATCGTTGAACTTTTGTGTCGTGATACATTATAAATAAACTGCTGTCGTAGCTTTCCAAGATGTTTTCAAGCTCTGCGCAAAAATGAGAAAGAAGGGTGTTGTCCACTGAGCCTGAGGCGTCGATGGCCAAGGCCATAACGGGAATACGAGGTTCTTTGCGTGAGGGGAGATAAATATCTTGTGAAATATACCGACGGTTGGGCATGGACCATGTGTAATCGCCGTCGTTGCAGTTTTCGATAAAGCGCTGTAAAAGACTTTGCCAATCGAGTTTTGGACGGATACGGGTGTTATATAAGCGCAAAAGCCCCATGGGGATATTGCCGTGGTTTTCGGCGCTTTGCATGGCTTGGGTGATTTGTAAAAGGGATTCTTGCTCGGCTTTTTTGTTGTTTTCTTTGTTTTCATTTTGTTTGTCGTCCGCCAAGAGGGGATGATCTTTGATTTCTCCAAAGAATTCGCTTTCGATGTTTTGCTGGGAAGAAGAGTTCATTTCCTCGTTGTTTTGCGAGGCCGCCTTGTTTTTTTGTTCGGCTTGGCTTTCTTTTTCTTGGGTATCTTCTTCTTTTGCGCCTTTCTTTTGCTCTTCTTGCCCTTCTTCTTGTTCTTCAAGATTAACAGAACCGCCTGCGGAAGCGTTTTCGTCTTGAGTGGTTTGTTCAGCTACTTGAGAACTTTCGGCACCTCCATTCATTTCATGCTCATACATCTTGCCCAGTATCACATAGATTTCATCGACGCTCATATTGTCGTAGGCTTTGTCGTGCTTGAAATAATTTTCGGGGAGGGTGAAACCTGCTTCTACAAGCAAGTTATTGATGGCGTAATCGCAAGCTCTGTTCCATAATTTTATGTCTCGACCATTGCGCCTGATGTGATGATTACAGGCAATGTGCAAGATTTCATGGGCCTGTGACGCCATAATATGGTCATGGGAAAGCATGGAAATAAAATTTGGATTAAAGGCGAGAGTTTTTCCGTCTGTCCACAGATTATCACAGTGCTTGTCTGACTTGAGCTCTAATTTTAGGGCGATGGAGCCAAAAAAAGGGTGTGAAAGCAAAAGTTCAGAGCGGGCTTTTTGCATTTTGCGTAAAGCCGCATCTTCATTTTCTTCCAAACTGCTTTTGGTTGGCGTAGAATCGTCTATGCTTGTATCTTTTATTGCTGTTTCCATAAAATTACATCAAAACGTGCGCATTTTTTTGCGCCCATTGCATAAAGGCTTCGGTTTTTACAATATTTTCATCTTTACAGACTGC
>CAYJHY010000423.1:0-1884 GCA_964369875.1 uncultured Mailhella sp. | reverse complement strand
ATTATTATATACCTGTTGCGAGTGCAAGCCAAATGCAAGAAATGGATAAAAAATGCATGCAAGTTTTAGGAATTTCTTCTGTGGAGCTTATGCATAACGCTTCTTTTGCTCTTTATGACAGGCTTATTAAAGATGAAATTTTTAAGGCGGCCGGCTCTGTTCTTATTTTGTGTGGAAAAGGCAATAACGGGGGAGACGGTTACTGTTTGGCGATGTTTTTGCATACTCATAAAGATTTAAAAATACATGTTCATCATGTGGAAAGCCATAAAGAAAGAAGTGCCGATGCCAAACATTATCTTGATGAGTGTAAAAAATGCGATAATATTCAATACAGTGACAACCTTGATGACTTACAAACCTATTGTGATAAGCCCGAAACAGCACCCGATTTAATTATTGATGCTGTCTATGGTACGCATTTTCGTTCTTCTTTTACAGAAAATGTAGAAGAAATTTTTGCTTATATCGCCACACGCAAGGCAAAAAAGGTAGCTGTGGATATTCCTTCGGGGCTGAATGCCGATAAAGCCACTCTTTGCAAACACGCTTTCCAAGCGGATTTAACCTATACTTTTGAATTTTATAAACCCGCCTTGCTTTCTTATCCCGCTTGTTCCCATGTGGGGAGGCTGGAACTGGTGCCCATTGGCTTTACAGACGAAGTAAAAATGACAGAAACAGGGGTGTCTTATCTTGTTAGCGATCCTTTAGCCTGTCAAGAAAGGGAGGCGAATTCCCACAAAGGAACCTATGGTAAATTACTTCTTGCTTGCGGTTCGAAAAATATGACCGGAGCAAGTTACTTGGCATCTATGGGAGCTTTGCGTTTTGGTCTTGGTTTGCTTTATTTGGTGTGTCCGCAAGAAATATTGCCGATTATGCAAATAAAGCTCAATGAACCTGTTTTTTTACCTTATAGCGTTCAGGCCTCGACCAAAAAAGAAAAAGTGTGCACGAAATGTAAAAAATGCACCAAGTGCAAAAAATATTATAAATTATTAGCAAAGCAAGAAATGGTATATTCTTCCCCTGAGTGGGAAAACATCATTAGAAACCTCGACACATACGACGCTTTTGTTCATGGGTGCGGTTCTGCGCAAAGTCATGAAACTGCCTTTCTTACCAAGCTTCTTATGGACAACGTGAAAAAGCCTCTTATTTTAGATGCGGATGCCCTCAATATTTTGTCGGTGAATATGCATCTTTTAGCTGAAAAAAAATGCCACCTCATATTAACGCCACATCCTGCGGAAATGGCACGGCTTATTAAAAAAGATACCGCATACGTTCAGGCCAACAGAATGGAAGTGGCGAGAGATTTTGCCACCAAGTATAAAGTATATCTGGTGCTCAAAGGTGCGCGTACTCTTATCGCCACGCCACACGGTGAAGTATTTATTAACGCAAGCGGAAACCCCGGTATGGCAAAAGGGGGAAGTGGAGATATCTTAGCAGGCATGATTGGCGCATCGCTTGCAACATGTTCTGCTTCGTATCTAGGCAAAAAGAACGATAAAGCTAGACAAGACGCAGAGATAACAAAAGCTATTTGCTCCGCTGTGTATGCCCACGGGCAAGCAGGGGATCGCTGTGCGGAGGCTCTCGGTATGCGGACCATGTTGCCAAGTGATGTTTTGCAATATGTATAAGGGAGTACCCTTGGTAACCCCATTTTATGGAGTTTCCTTTTTATCCTCTTTTTTTTAAGCAATTCAAGGGGAGAAAAACTAAAGGGGTAACCCCCCTTATCTTTTTCTCCCCTTGCACCCCTCTTTTGTTTACCCCCTTGCGTTCGCTGTTTGCTTCACTGCGTTCCGCTTAAGGGCGAACGGGTGCGAAAAGTTCTTTCTTTGTTTTTATTTCAGTTTTTGCTTTATTTTT
>CAYJHY010000422.1:0-1893 GCA_964369875.1 uncultured Mailhella sp. | reverse complement strand
TCAAGGTCTTTCAAATAACGATAGAGTAAAAAGCCGATGAACCACACACCAAGGTTGATAGGTGAAAAAGCTTTGGCGTGATGGTCTTGGCGTAAAATAAAGTAATTGGTGATAAGCACGGCGATCATGGGCGCAAAAACGGAGCCGATAAAAAGTAAAAAGGTTATAAACTGGGCAATGGGGGTGAAGATGGCAAGCACGGTACCTAGTATGGTCACCACAATGGCCACGGCCTTTTCATTCAAGTTTTTCATAATGCTGACGGAGCTTACTCCTGCGGAAAAAGCGTCCAAGAAAGCAGTGGTAACGGTGGAGAAGATAACGATAAGTAATCCCATGAAACCAAAACCTGCTTGTAGCATGATGGCGCCAACGTCTGTTTGTGCGGTATAAAGGGCGGCGCCGAGGCCGATAATATACATCCACGAACTACCGAAAAAGTATACGATTGCGCTGACTTTTGTGGCTACAAGCGGTTTTTCTGCGTTTCGGGTGTAGTCGGCAATCAAAGGAAGCCAAGAAAGGGGCATGATGGCGGCAAGCTCCACCGCAATACCGAAAGACATTTCTTGAGTACCGGTGTATTCTACATTGCCTTTGAAAATAATAAAACTGAGCATAACGGTCAGCACGAATAAAAGCGACATGGAAACAACGTTAATTTTACTGAAATTTTTCAAGCCGATAAAAATCCAACATAAGATAAGCGCACCGAAAATCAAGCCCCACACGGTTGTGCCGCCAAGATTATGTAAGGTGTTGGCGGCAGTCATACCACCAAAAATCATAACCGCCGTCCAGCCGACCAGTTGCATAATGTTGAGGCCGGAAAAAAGGATAGAACCGTGTTTACCAAAAGCAATTTTAACGGTTTCCATAGAACTTTTTTGGGTCTGGGCGCCAATCACCCCTGCCAAATAAAAAAGAAAACCACCGATTAAGTGACCGATGATAATGGCTGCAATACCCTTTGCAAGCCCTAAAGGAGCGAGCAATGCACCTGTGGTGATTTCGGCAATGGAAACGGAAGCCCCGAACCAAATAAGCCCATTGGAAAAAGTGGAAGTTTTTTCTGTGCTCATGTGTGTATCCTGTGTGTTTAGGTGTATGTTATAGGGAAAGATATGTTTCCCTTTATTCCATTGAGTAATTAAAAAGTTAGGTGAAAAGAATTCTTATCCCAATAAGAATAAGAATAGTGCCTCCTATACAATTGGCATTGTTGGCAATAATGCGAAATCTTTGGGCTATCAGCTTACTGCATTCCATGGCAAGAACCGTGGTGATAAAGCAAATAATCCCTATTAAAATAGATGGATAAAGTATATCATAGTTCAGAGATGCAAAGGAGATACCGACTGCCATGGCGTCGAGGCTGGTGGCAACAGCCAAAAGAATTAGGGCAGTTCCTGCGGTGGGAATGCTTTCTTCTTTACCTTCAACATCTTTACTTGCTTGCCACTGCTCGTATATCATTTTTGCTCCGATGGCACAAAGTAAGGTGAATGCGATGTACTTTGCGAAATCGGCAACAGAACTTTGAAAATGCACCATCAGCATCCAACCGAGAACAGGCATAAGGAACTGGAAAAAACCAAAATAAGAAGACATACGGAAGATATGCTTCCAACTATTAAAACCTTTTAAGCTTGTGGCAAGAGCCACGGAAAAGGCGTCCATGGAAAGGGCAAGGGCCAATATAAAAATCTCTGAAGTTGTCATATATTTGTGATTGGAAAAGGTTAAAAATAAAAAAATACCCTAAAGTTACCGGGGGAAAAGGTCAATAAAAAAGTGTTCTTTTAAGGAGCTTCCTTTTTATCCTCTTTTTTAAAGGCACTAAAGGGGAAAACCAAGGGATAAATCCCTAGTTTTTCCCCTTTAGAATACCCC
>CAYJHY010000421.1:0-1898 GCA_964369875.1 uncultured Mailhella sp. | reverse complement strand
CTTATTTCTTGCAAATTTCTAAGCTTGTTTTTGCTATAAAGGCTTTTTATTTATAATAAGTGACAATGATTTTCAGCATCGACTATCTATTATAAATTTTTTCAAAAAGGGTATTTTCATCGCATCTGATACAAATAGGATCTAAAATTCTCTCGGGAACTACTATTGAAATACCTTGGGTTGCGTAATTTCTAAAAGGAGCAGTTCTTTTTGTAAGGTATTTTTCTATAACAATGAGAGAGTCATAGAAAGAAATAGATGCAATTTCTGTATTAAGTTCTGCCAAGTTTTCGGCTTGTATGGCTTCTGTGATTTCAGAATCTAAAATATATTTATAGTTTATGGCATCGAGTAGTTTTTTGAAATATTCCATGCTGGAAGTTTTCGCTCTTAAGCCACCACCAAAGTACTGATTCCAGTAAGAGGTGTGACAATCTTCAACGACGTAAATTCCACCCGGTTTAAGTTTTGAAAACAACATTTCGAAAGTTTTGATGACATCTGCACAAACGTGTGAGCCATCGTCTATAATAATGTCAAATTTGGATTTGCTTAAGTGTTCATCAATAAACTCTTGTTTTGTAGCATCACCGACAAGCATTTTAACACTGCTAGGGTATTCCAAGTTGGCGCATAAAGGTTCAACATCTATTCCGGTAATTTGAGAACCGGCAGGCAAATATTCATTCCAAACATTTAAAGAGCCACCGTTTTGTACGCCGATTTCTAACATGTTAACAGGCTTTCTTTGAACAATAAAAGGAGCAAAAATTCTTTCATAAACCGGAAGGTATTGTTCCCACTTCATAGTGCTGTATTTTTTTTGATTTTTATAAAAGTGACCGAGTCTAAAGTTATCTACTTTATCCCCTTTATATTCTTCATAATTAACAATTTCTGTAATATCAACTCTTTTCATAATCAACCTCATGTTTTTATTATAGTAGTTACAGGTGCTTATAAAACTATTGTACTTCTTTACTATGATCGCGCCATTCGTCTTGATAGAGTTTGTAGGTTACAGAGTCTGCTAAAGCCTGCCAAGAAGCTTCGATAATATCATGAGAAACCCCAACTGTCACCCATGAGCCGAACTGGTCGCTTGACTCAATAAGAACGCGCACAACCGAAGCTGTTCCGCCACTTTTAGAATGTACGTCTTCCTCGCGGTTTTGAACATTAAGCTGATTTTTCTGTACGGTTAAAACCCTAACTTTGAAGTCAAGTAAAACCATATCTTTGATTTTTGGATAAAAAGGGCTGAGGGCTTTTCTAAGGGCGTTGTCCATGGCGTTAACAGGGCCTTGACCTACTGCCGCCGTGTGTTCCACTGCGCCTTCCACATCAAGGGCAACTGTGGCTTCCGCCAGTGTATCTCCTACGTTTCCTTTGGTTTCAAGCACGCGTAAATGGCGTAAATTGAAAAATTCTCTCACGCCGCGACGAGCTAATTTACGCAAAAGTAAAAGCTCCATGCTGGCCTCGGCGGCGGCGTAATCATAACCTAAGCTGGCCTTTGTTTTAAGCTCATGGAACAAACCTTTAACTACAGGCTCGTCTTTGTCGAGGTGGAAACCGAAACGCCTTGCCAAGGAAACAATGTTACTTCTGCCGGCAAGCTCGGTAATAAGTACACGCTGACTGTTGCCCACTTCTTCGGGGATGATATGTTCGTACAAAGAAGCATCACGGTTAATGGCGCTTACGTGCACTCCACCTTTGTGTGCAAAAGCGGATTTACCCACAAAAGCTTGGCGGGCAAAGGGTTTCATATTCATCACTTCATAAATATAGGCAGACATAGAAGAAAGATGTTCAAGCTGTCCTTTTGGTAAACATCTTTTGTTCATCTTTAATTCTATGGTTGGGATAATGGAACAAAGGTTTGCGTTTCCGCA
>CAYJHY010000420.1:0-1902 GCA_964369875.1 uncultured Mailhella sp. | reverse complement strand
GGCAATAAAAGTAAAAGAACAATGAGAAGAGCCTTGATGAGAATACTTTTCTTGCCTAAACCTTGGCCATGGAATTGGTACTTTTTTTGCTTTTTCATACCTACAGAATAAATTGAATTTCATCTTATGTAAAGGAATTTTTGGTAAAATTTCTTCTGAGATTAATAAAATTAAGTAAAAATTGCTATACTTAATAATTAAAAAAATTTAGAATAGACAAAATTGATTAAACGTCTGGCACACCGCCGCAATAGGGAGCACAAAGCATGAAAAGCCAAGAAAAAAAATCTTTGCCGGAACAAGTCTGCGCTTATTTGGAGCGAGCTATCATGCAAGGACAATATTCCATAGGGCAAAAAATTCCTGTGGAAACAGAACTTATGAAAATGTATGGTGTCAGCAGAAACAGCGTGCGCGAGGCTGTGCAAGCGCTTATCCAAGCCGGTGTTTTGGAGGCAAAACAAGGAAGTGGTACTTTTGTTCGAGCAAAAAGCCGTCTTCACGCCGAAATGCAGGAGCTTTATGCACTAAGTTCAGAAGAAGAGTGGCAAGAAAGTGGAGATGTCTTTGGAAAATTTATCCTTAAAGCCGCCACGAAAAGAAGATCCGCTGAGAATATTAAAGAACTGGAAGAATGTTTAAAAAATCTTAAAGACGCTTGTAAGCAATGTATTTTTGAACAAGAAAACAAAAACGCATTCATGCAAAGAAAAGAACAGTTCTTTATTTTACAGGAATGCGGTTTTAAATTTGTACAAATTTTGGCGCAAAGTTCACAAAATTCCTTATTAGGCATGCTTTATAGCCAATGGGAAAATGTGAGTTTTCAAAAATTACAAAACATAGAGGCATGGCAAGCAAAGATTAAATGCTTCGAGCAAGTAACTTTCGCCATTAAAGAACGTGATTCTAAGGCATTGAAAAAAATTATGAAACCATAACAAATTCAATTAAAATCTCTTCGCGAGAGAGGCGCTTTTATGTAAAAGGATATTTTCCCCCTGAAATGGTACCCCGCCCATGAAAAAAAAGCGGGGTACTCGATTCTTCAACGCTGAGCGCCAACAGCAGGGTTGAAGAATCAGGAGGGGAATATTATTATGCTACAACGGCATACAAGTCTTTTGCGCTTGGATTGTCGGGCATAATGTTAAGGATTTCTTCAAGATAGAGTTTAGCATCTTGGCTTTGGCCTATAGAGATAAGGCAACCTGCCAAGGTTATGCGAATATTGGCATCGTTTGTTTGAGCGTAAGAATTTTCCAAGTGGGAAATAATTTCCGCTACTTTATTCAAAAGATAGGCTTCTTGTACCAAACAACCGAGAGCAACGGCATTGGAAGGATTGATTTCTATTGCTTGTGTAAATAAATCAAATGCTTCTTCGTGCTTCTCGAGACTCATGGAAACGAGTCCCAAGCCTGTGCAAGTTTTATCATTGCATTCACGCTTCAAGGCATCTTGGTAGAGGATATGAGCAAGTTCAAGGTCACCTTTTTGCACAGCAATAGTTGCCAGACCCATAAACGGCGCTGCTTGGTCGTCTGCAAAATCACGTGCTTTTTCGTAGTATTCTTGAGCCTTATCATAGTCTGCCATGAAAAGGTAACATTCACCAAGTTCTTTGTTGATTTCGTAATCTAAATAGTTTTTCATTTTTTCCCCTCCGATTATGTATTTCTAACAAAGGTTATAACGTAAGTTATGTTTTCTCATTTGCATTTGTTGTGCCAAGCTGTATTTAGTAAATAAAATAAGTGCGTTATGTTTTTGTAATTAATAAACTAGGTAAATTTGTCAGTGTTTTGACACTGAAATTCTCATTAAAAAACAATAAGGTAGCGAAATTTAAAGAAGATAGGGATATTTTTTGTAAGACAAACTTAGCAAAAGATAAACTAG
>CAYJHY010000419.1:0-1905 GCA_964369875.1 uncultured Mailhella sp. | reverse complement strand
GAGTATTTACTTATAGCAAGCATAGGTTCCCTACTCTTAGCCTATGGACAAATTCGGCTTACATGGTCATTCTTTGTCTTGGAAAAAGATGATGCCCTGAAAAAATCACCTTTTTTGAGCGCTTTTGTAACCATTTCCGTCGGCCTTTTAATTTTAACCTTTGTCGCCCTTCCCATAACTGCCTCCATCCTTTGGCTCACCTTTACCATACTCCTCATCCTCTACATCAATAGATCCGCACGTCCACACTATACACTCCCAAAAGCTTGTCTTGGTTTTTTTGTAGCCGTGCTTATCCTCGGTGCTTTAGTCACCCCTTTTGGTTACGCCCGATTAGCTATGTTTATTAGCCTTGTCAGCGTATGTCTGATTCTGAGTCTTCATCAAGGTGCGGCCTGCTTACAAATAGGTTCCATTATTCAAGAGCGCTTGCCAAGTAGTGGTATTCCTGCTTTGATAGCAGGAATTTTACTGGCTATTTTTGTGCCGATATTTCTGTTTTTAGCCGTGGTTTCTCCTGTTATTTGGATTGTGGCCTTCCCTGGTGGGAAATACCTTATCCAAAACTTTAGCAGTCTTGATTTTAGTGTCGGAGAAGTAACTGTTAATACCATGCAAGTCTTTAGCATTATTATTGTGTTTTACCTCATACGCTCTCTTATCAAAGTATCATGCAATTATATTGACAGCACATGTGCCGTGGGACATCACGGCGTAAGCGCCTTGGCCACCCCCGTAAAAACCACTATTACCTTTGGGCTTTGGGGCGTTTTCTGTCTCTACGTGCTCTCTTCAGTAGGTTTTAGTTTGACCAGTCTGGCTGTGGTAGCCGGGGGTCTCAGTGTGGGTATCGGTATCGGTTTACAGAGTTTTGTGCAAAATATTTTCAGCGGTTTTTCCCTTATTTTTGGTCAAAATATCCGTGAAGGCGATGTTGTTGAAGTTGCCGGAGTAATGGGTGTTGTGCAAAAAATAAGCCTACGCGCAACCCAAGTAAGAACCTACGATAACGCCATTGTTTTTGTCCCAAACTCCGAATTTTTAGCCATGAATTTTACAAACTGGACACATAACGGGCGCGTGGTACGCTGTATTTTACCTGTCGGGGTTGCCTATGACAGCGACCTTGATTTGGTAATGAACTTAACCGAACAAACAGTCAAAGAACAAACCTTCGTTCTACCTTATCCTGACCCCATGGTTTTATTTCTAAACTTTGGTGCCAGCTCCCTTGATTTCGAAGTACGTTTTTGGATCAAAAATATTGATAATAAAATGGAAGACCTTACCAAAATGCGCCTTGCCCTCGCAAAGGTCTACAGAGAAAACAATATTGAAATCCCCTTCCCGCAAACAGATATTCATATCAAAACAAGCGATGCACAAGCTTTGCTTGAAAAATAGACGCATTATTCCAATTTATTTTTTTGGGAGAGGGAAAACCCCTTTTGTGTACAAAAGGGAGTTTTCCCCCTCCCAACCCCTCCCCCTTTCCTTAAAAAACTTTAATTTTAAGAATCTTTTTAAAATCAAAGCATTTCTTTTATAAAATGGAATGGAGTGTCCCAATCTCTTCCCCCTTCCCGAAAAACCAAATATCTTTACTCCGTATTAACATAAAAAAAACTCCCTTACGGCAAAGGGAGTTTTTTTATAAATTCTTGAGTGTGTTCACACAATATGTGAGTACGCTCTAATGTTTTTTGTTGGGAGTAGTAGATTTTATAATATAAAGGCCAACGCCAACACTGGCACAACCGAGTATAAAAACGATAAACTCTGTCATAACGTCTCCTTTTTTTAATAGATATAAAGCGCTCAACTTTTTTTGTCAAATAATGAACTTTTAATATTAAAGTTTTTTTTGGAAAAGGGAGGGGGTTTGGGGGAGGGAAAAACGCTTTT
>CAYJHY010000418.1:0-1910 GCA_964369875.1 uncultured Mailhella sp. | reverse complement strand
AGGATTTACTTTTATCTCCGCACGCCCCCATCGTGCTTTGTTCACAAAAGAAAGGTGTACTTCCCGAAGCAGTTGCACCCAATAACCCAAGACTCGGGATAATGCTTGCGTATACGCCCTTTCATAAACTGCTGTTTAGCCCGAAAATTTTTGATGTAACTGCCGAAGAAGACACAACACCACAAGTTCTCATTATGACTTCCGCCAACCGAGGGGGAGAGCCTATTTGCATTTCTAATAGGCAAGCTGTGGAAAAGCTTTCTGATTTTGTGGATTATTTTTTATTTCATAATCGTGATATTTTAGTGCGAGTGGATGATTCTGTGTGTTTGGATTTAGGTTCAGCATCAGATATTGTGTCAGATACAGACTCCGTGTCTATTCCCAAAGTACTCTATTTTCGTAGAGCCAGAGGCTATGTACCAAGCCCTCAAGTATTGCCTTTACCTCAACCGGCACCGCTGACACAAAGCACAAAACAAGAATCACTCCTCACATCGGGAGAAAATCTTCAAAAACCTTTAAGTGTTCTCGCCGTCGGGGCATTTCTAAAAAATACTTTCTGCCTCACAAAAAATAATCAGGCCTTTGTCAGTCAACATATCGGTGATTTGGATAATCTTGCGGTCATGGAATTTTTTGAAGAAACTTTTAAGCACTTAAAAAAGCTCTTAGAAGTAGAACCTCAAGCCGTGGTATGTGATTTACACCCCGATTTTCCAAGCTCACTGTTTGCAAAAGATTTTGCAGATAAAAATAATATCCCATTGTGGGAGCTAGGCCACCATTACGCCCATGTTTATGCGGTACTTGCCGAACAGGAAAACTATGATTTGTCAGACACTCTTGCTCTTGTTCTTGACGGAACAGGACTAGGCACAGACGGCAACATCTGGGGTGGGGAACTCTTATATCTCAATCCGACAACAGAAACTATGCTACGATTGGGACGTCTTTCTCCTATGGTGTTGGCAGGTGGTGATGCGGCCACAAAAGAACCATGGAGAATTTCACAGGCAATGGCTCAAAAATGTGTGGAGAAGGGATATATTCAGAATGACGAACTTGTCGTATCGCCTTTGCCTCATATACAAGACCCAACATTTGCTCAACAAGCTCCTTTAATCACTATGATGCTTGCAAAAAATCTTCAATGCTTCAAAAGTAGCGCCTGCGGACGCTTGTTTGATGCGGTATCGTCACTCCTTGATATATGCCACTTAAGTACCTTTGAAGGACAAGCCCCCATTGACTTAGAGGGGATTTGTCATGACGTAAAGCAAGAAGGCATAACAAATAAATATTCATCTCATTTACAAAAAATAGGTGAAGAAATAAATGTGCTAAGACAAGGAAACAAAGATAATATGTCTTTTGCGTCTCTAATTTCGTCAAATGTTCCCATTTACATAACAGAAGACCCGGAACGCAAACAAATTGTTCAAAAAGAGTTTGATTCTTTTTCAGACAAGATCTTGCAAATAAATGAATCAAAAAACAATGTCGCTGAGTCATCAATACCTATTTGGGAAATTGACAGCCACGCTCTTTACGCAACTATCTTTAAACTAACCACTCAAAATATCTCAAAAACAGAGCTTGCTTCTCTTTTTCATACACTCTTGGCGGAAAACTTTATCAGTCTTGCAAAAATTGCAGGGCAGTCATTGGGCATAAAAAACATTGTGCTTTGTGGGGGTGTTATGAATAATGAGCGACTTTTAACCACTCTTTGCAGTGGACTGTCCAAAGAAAATTTCAACCTTATGCTTCCACAAAATATGCCAAGCGGAGACGGCGCTATCAGCCTCGGTCAAGCCTATTTTGCTACACTACGTTTGATGAGTTGATTTTGTTATTCTTGGGAGGGGGAAAACCCCTTTTGTGAACAAAAGGGAGTTTTCCCCCTC
>CAYJHY010000417.1:0-1910 GCA_964369875.1 uncultured Mailhella sp. | reverse complement strand
TTATAAAAAAAGAGGAGCTTTTACGCTCCTCTTTTTTTATCTTATGGTCGAAGTTGTGTGATTTCTATGGATTAGAAGTCAACTTTTTCGCCGTAGTAAGTAGCTTTAAAGAGTCTTTCCATGGTTTGTGGATCGATTGTACGTGGGTTGGTACCTGTGCAAGGGTCGCCACAAGCAGCTTCAGAAATGAGGCTGAGTTGTTCAAGGAAAGCGCTTTCTTCAATACCAAACTCTTTAAGGGTTTTAGGCATGTTCATTTGTTCTTTGATTTCTACGAGTTTGGCAACAAGGGAGTCAACCAATTCTTCGGTGGTGCTGCCTGCAAGGCCGAGATATTTAGCGATTTGTGCATAACGTACGCCGGCTTCTTTAGCGTTGTATTGAACAACGTAAGGAAGGTAGATAGCGTTTGCACAGCCATGAGGAATACCGAAAAGTCTACCGGTTTTGTGCGCCATGGAGTGAACGATACCCAAGATAGCGTTAGAGAAAGACATACCGGCCATACATTGAGCGATGTGCATTTCGTCTCTGGAAGCTTTTTCGCCGTTGTAAGATTTTACAACGTGATCAACGATCATTTCAATGGATTTCATTGCAAGAGAATCGGTGATTGGGTTTGCAACTACAGAAACATAGGCTTCAAAGGAGTGAGTGATGGCGTCCATACCGGTGTTTGCAACCAAGGTAGGAGACATGCTTTGTACCAAGTTGGTGTCAACAATAGCAACGTCAGGAGTGATGTTGTAGTCAGCGATAGGATATTTGATGTTGTTCTTTTCATCAGTGATGATGGAGAACGCAGTTACTTCGGTGCCTGTTCCGCTGGTGGTTGCTACAGCAATAAAGATAGCTTTCTTTCTGAGGGTAGGGAGGTTGAAAGGTTTTGCGGCTTCTGCAAAAGTGAATTCTGGGTTTTCGTAGAAAATCCACATAGCTTTAGCGGCATCGATAGGAGAACCACCGCCAACGCCGATAATGATATCGGGTTGGTATTCGTTCATAGCTGCAACACCGCGCATAACGGTTTCAACGGAAGGGTCAGCTTCAACACCGACAAAAAGTTGGCTGTCGATACCGGCTTCTTTAAGATTTGCTTGGATAGTAGCGGTTGTGCCGTCGTCGATCATTCTGTTAGAACCGATAACGATGATTGCTTTTTTACCGCTGATGCTTTTGAGGTGATCTAAAGCATTTTCTCCGAAATAAACGTCTCTTGGTATGGTAAATCTTTTCATTTTTATTCATCCTTAAAGTATAAATTGGTTAAACTGATTTTTGTTTTATACCACAGGATAAATTTTATGCAAGAAGGCACCTTAATGTCTGTTGCTTACTCTTTGGTGCGACTGATACCAAAAGGGGGGTTACTTACTTTTAGGTAAGTGCATTTGTTCAAGACTAATCTTTATTATAAGACGTAATCACTTCTTTTCCCCATTTATTGAGGGCTTCAAGAAGCGGTATGGCTCTTTTCCCCAAAGGGGTAAGGGAATATTCAACAACAGGGGGGACGCTTGGGTATACTTTGCGATCGATGAGATTATTTTCTTCAAGCTTTCTTAATTGTTGGGTAAGCATTTTCTGGGTAATTGCCGGAATAATTCTTAGAAATTCATTAAAGCGGATGAGTTCTTCCTCGTGTAAACTCCACAAAATAGTAGATTTCCACTTACCTGAGAGAACTTCAAGGGCAACTTCCATTTCTTTGGTAAAATTACTGCATGATATTTTGTTTTCGCGATCTTCTGGCAAATTAAACTCCTTAATTGTCGTAATCTTCGACAGTTTCTATATATAGGAGTAAAAAAAAATAATCAAGTAAAAAACTTTTAATCAAATCGCTCCGAATTAGTTATTCTTGGGAGGGGGAAAACCCCTTTTGTGTACAAAAGGGAGTTTTCCCCCTC
>CAYJHY010000416.1:0-1912 GCA_964369875.1 uncultured Mailhella sp. | reverse complement strand
AATTCCAAATGAGGACAGGCTTTTTTGAGTCTTTTCTTGAAGTTTATAAGGCCTGAGCAAGGGCCGAATTCTATGCCGTCCAAAAGATCCAAGTACATTTCGGGATCGATATTGAGATTTCTCAATTGAATAAAGTTCACATCGTATTGATTGACCAATTTTGCGATGGCTTCAATTTCTTCTTCGCAATCTGTAACTCCGGGGAAATACAATAAATTCAAAGAAATAAACAGGCCTCTGGCTCTGGATTCTTTGATGGAGTCTTTCACGTCGTCAAAGGTGTAATTGACGGGGCGGTAATAACGGCTATAGACTTCGGGTCTTGCGCTGTTGAGACTGACCCTTAAGGAGTTAAGTCCTGCGTCCGCCAAGTCTGCCATAACTTTTGGCATAGAAGCATTGGAGTTCATATTAATGGTTCCCTTGCCTCCCTTTTGGCGAAACTGCTTAATGGCTTGCAAAATAATTTTGCCTTGGGTAAGGGGTTCGCCTTCACAGCCTTGACCGAAGGAGAAAATCGGGTCGGGTTCGTTTTGCATGTGGTGCAACATTACTTCCACGATTTCGTCCGCCGTGGGGGTGAAATTCATTCTGTCTTGAGGCGCTTGACAAATGTCGCTGTCGTCTCCCTGATGGGAAATACAGCCTACACAGCGCGCATTACAGGTATTGGAAGTAGGGATGGGCGCTTCGTAGCGACCTATGGCCAAGTTTCTGGCGGCAGGACAGGAATAGCGCATGACGCAATGATGCATAAGATGTTGCATTAAGCGATTTTTAGGATATTTTTGAATAAGGTTTTTAGCGGCTTTATCAATTTTTATGGGAGAAATTCCCTTAAATACTTGGCGTGGATCTTCGTCCACTTTTTTGGCACAGACGTAAAATCTATCGCCAATCATGCCCACTGCTCCGTAAGCAAAAAGCGGAAGCACGGGGGCGTCTTCTTCTGTCACATAAACGGGGTGGCCTGTTAAGGTGTGGGCAGGGGCAACAAAGGCCGCCACTGCAAGCTCTTCAAGCTCCACAACTTCCCCTGTTTCTTCATCAAAACCGACCGCACGGCGTCCGGGCAAAAGGAAAAGTTCACTTTCGGGCGGAAGTGGCATAAGCTCATCGGGACGTGGCAAAGTCCACTCTTCGCCCTGTCTGCAAAGCATTAAATAATCGGGATCGGCGACAATTTCACCATTTTCAAAAGCTACCAATAGGTTAGGACGTTCTTTCATAGACTCACCTTAAACAAGATTAAAATTTCTTTTCAAGTATTCCTTATATTTGCATTGTCGTCAAGTTTCTTTTGTTTTGGGTTAATTTAAGCTTGTAAATCCCAAAAAAAACGGCTATCGTTTTCTGTCAAATTATAACGAAATTTTCAAGTGACATAAAGTATATAACGGAGCCTATAAATGATTAAATTTTTTATAAACAAGATTTTTGGAACAAGAAACGAACGTTACCTAAAATCACTAAAGAAAAAAATACAACAAATCGCCAGTTTAGAAGAACAAATGCAAGCCCTCGGCGATAATGATTTTATCCCCGCTGTGGAAGCTTTTAAAGCACGCTACCAAGAGGGAGAACACCTTGATAATATGCTTCCCGAAGTTTTTGCTTTGGTGCGTGAGGCAAGTCGAAGAATTTTAGGCATGCGCCATTATGATGTGCAAATGCTTGGCGGCATAGCCTTGCACGAAGGAAAAATTGCCGAAATGAAAACGGGTGAAGGTAAAACCCTTATGGCTACCTTACCTGTTATTTTGAACGCCATTTCAGGGCGTGGCGTGCATGTTGTGACTGTCAACGACTACCTTGCTCGTCGTGACAGCCAATGGATGAGCACCCTTTATAACGCTTTGGGTTTGACTTGTGGCGTTATCGTTCACGGTATTAATGATGAAGAAAGAAAGGC
>CAYJHY010000415.1:0-1914 GCA_964369875.1 uncultured Mailhella sp. | reverse complement strand
AGCGGAACCAGTTATCGGGTGGAAATGTATAAAGAGAAAAAGTATGTCGGAACCTTTGTTGTGAAATTTCAAAGCAATGCCGATAAAATAATCGCTTCACCCTTGCCGGCTATCAAAGGTCCGGAATCAGATTTGGGACGATAGACAAGCTTTTAAGAGTATATAAGGAAAAAATATATGCAAAAAATACCGGAACCCCTTAAAATTTTGGTGGAACAAATAGCCAAACTTCCGGGGCTTGGGCCAAAATCCGCCATGCGTGTGGCCATGACCTTATTAAAATGGCCGGAAGCGGAAACCATGCGCCTTGGTAAAGGAATTTATGAGCTTCGCCAAAATCTTCACTTGTGTGCACGCTGTAACGCTTTATCTGACGTCAATCCGTGCGGAGTCTGTTCGGACACGTTGCGCAGTGAAGATGTGCTATGTTTGGTTTCTGAATGGGACAGCTTATTGAGTCTTGAAGAAGGTGCTTTTTATAAAGGGAAATATTTTATTTTAGGTGGACTTTTATCTCCTCTTGAGAATAAATCCGTAGAATTTTTGGAAACAGATAAACTTTTACAAAGACTGTCCGAAGGACAAATAACGGAACTTATTTTAGCACTCGGAGCGACGGCCGAAGCCGAAGCCACCGCAAGTTATGTCAAAGAAAAAGTGTCAAAACAATTTCCCCACATAAAAATTACCCGTCTTGCCCAAGGCATTCCCCTTGGTGCAGAAGTGAAATTTATGGATAAAGAAACGCTGAAACAGTCTTTGCAATATCGTCAGGATCTATAAGAACCGTATGTCATATACGTATGAACAATGGAAGCGTCCTTTTGATGTTTTATCACCTCTGCCGGCGCTTGTTTTTTTACTTTGTGTCCATACGGCGATGTTTTATCTTTGGCGTTTTACTTTGTTTAATTTGTTGAATTCTGATGATTTACCGCCTATTATGATACAAATTGCCCTTGGTTCGGGACTTGGTTTTGATTTACGCTATGCGTTTTTTACTTGTTTGCCTGCCATTGTTTTGCTGAGCATACCTACATTTGAGAACCCATTGAAGGAAAATTCTGAATATGTATGGTCTTTTTTCAGGAAAATTACTTGTCTTTCTCAGTCTGTTATTTTTACCGCTTTAACCATTATTTATTTTTTAGATTTTGGCCTTTTTATTTTTCAACAGCAAATCGTAAAAACAGAGTTGGTTTCCTTTGGCGAGACTATTTTTAACTCTCTGGGAACAAGCATTATGATTTTGCAAAAATTTCCCATGGGTAAACTTTTTTTAGCCTTTATGTTTTTTGTGGTGTTCTATAATATATCATTGAACTATTTTTTGAAAAAAGTAAAAGTTTTACCTATCTCGTTTAAAAAGTCTAAAAATAAAGATGCGGGCGAAATACAAGAAGAAGTTCAAGATATAATACAGGCAGAAGGTCAGAGAGAACAAATTCTAAAAGAAGATATGCAAAGGGAAAGTGTCACCCCTCTTGCAGGTTTTATGATCAGAGCCGTTATTTTGTGTGCCGTGCTCTTTTTTGCATACATATGCTATGAACAAAAAGATGTTCCTCATTTTCCAGATACTTGGCAAAAGAGTGAAGCCGTTTAGAAAACAGCTTATTAGGTAAGTTGGAACAAGCTACCGTAACAAGTTTTTATTCTCTCTCTTTGCGTCAGGATGTTCCATCCTTCCTTTTATTTGAGTTGACAGTGATATGGATTCCTACGTCGTGATGTTCCATCCCTCCTCTGAATGACAACACAGGCATGTTTCAACGTAAGACAGTGGTTTTCTTTTTTGGTAATAGCCCGAATATTTGACTGCTTAGAATAAAAAACTGAATGTTTTTGCAGAACGCTATAATTTACCATCCCATTATTAAAGTTTTTTTGGAAAAAGGGAGGGTTTGCCATGTT
>CAYJHY010000414.1:0-1929 GCA_964369875.1 uncultured Mailhella sp. | reverse complement strand
CCGCTTCTTTATTTGGCCATAAGAAATACTTCTCAAAAAAGAATTACTTCTCCTTTACTTATTACTATCGCCATGATTGCCGCAGTTTACATAGGCGACGTTTTTGCCGCAGGTGAAGTTGCTTTTATTATGGCTATCGGTGAATGGCTTGAAGACAGAACCGTTGAAAAAGCCAAAAAAGGTATAGAATTACTGTTGAACTTAGTGCCTACAATGGGAAGAAAAATTATTTCAAGCGGCGGCACAAGCAAAGAAGTAATGATTGAAGCAGAGAAGATTGAAGTAAATGATATTTTGAGGGTTCTTCCCGGCGAAGCTTTTGCCGCAGACGGTATTATTGTCACAGGGAATACCACGGTCGATCAGTCCATTATGACAGGAGAATCCTTGCCTGTCGACAAGCAAGAGGGTGACGAAGTTTTCACAGGAACTATCAATCGTTTTGGCTCTGTTGATATGAGCGTTACAAAATCATTTTCCAATTCATCTTTGCAAAAAATGATTAACCTTGTGGAAAAAGCGGATAATAATAAAGCACCGACACAAAAAATTGTTGACAGATGGGCAGGGTATCTTGTGCCGACGGCTTGCGTCATTGCTATTATAACCTATTGTATTTTTGCGTTTATGCTTGACAGAAAAGACGATGCTCTTATTCGTGCTGTCACTATTTTGGTTGTTTTTTGCCCTTGTGCCTTGGCACTTGCAACCCCAACTTCAATTATGGCGGCCATAGGACAAGCAACGAAAAATGGTGTTCTTATAAAATCAGGCGAAGCCTTAGAGCGAATGGGGCTTGTAAATACCGTTGCTTTTGATAAAACAGGCACAATAACCCAAGGAAAACTTCAAGTAAGTGACATCTTAGCTTTTGAAATGAATGAAGAAAACCTCCTTTCTCTTTGTGCGTCTGTTGAAACCAGGTCCGAGCATCCCTTAGGAAAAGCCATAGTTTCTCACGCAAAAGAAAAAAATGTTGTTCTGTCAGAGACGAAATTCTTTTCCATGAGTATCGGCAAAGGGGTTTTTGCAAACATAGATGCCAAGACTATTTATTGTGGTAATGAACATCTTTACCGTGATATAATGCAAGCGGAAATTCCGGAAGCAATTGAAAAAGAACTTATAAAGTTCCGTAATGAAGGAAAGGCGATTGTTCTTATCTTTGATAAAAATCAAATTTTAGGTATTATTTCTTTGTCCGATAAAGTAAAAGAGCTTGCACCTCAAGCCATTATGTCTCTTAAAAATGCGGAAATTACAAAAACAGTTCTTCTTACGGGCGACAACGAAAGAGCGGCGAATTTTATTGCACAAAAGGTGGGGATTAGCGATGTCTATTCCTCTCTTTTGCCCGAAGATAAAGTTCAAATGATCCAAAAATTATCCACTGAAAACGAAAAGGTGTGTATGGTTGGCGATGGTGTCAACGACGCCCCTGCTTTAAAAACTGCCTATGTCGGTGTTGCCATGGGCACAATGGGAAGTGATATTGCCATCGATGCGGCGGATATAGCGATTATGGGTGATGATATTACAAAAATCTCGTATATCAAAAAGCTTTCCGATGCCACAATTTTTTCCATAAAATTCAATATCACCTTATCAATGGTGATTAACTTTGGTGCGATTATTCTTTCTGTAGCGGGATTACTCACTCCTGCCACAGGGGCATTGGTGCATAACGCAGGTTCCGTGTTTGTTGTGCTGAATGCCGCAAGATTGTATGAAAAGAAGATTGCTTACTAGGGTATTCCCAAATTAAAATTGAGGTATCGTCAATTGGAACAGACGGCGAACCAGAAGTGGTGGATTTTAAAAACCATCGGCTGAAACCAAGAAAAAATAACGCAAAAAAGTATTCCCTAGAAGTTAGATTAACTGTCCGTGCCCCTGTCTTTGGCGAAGACCCGATTAACTACCCGTGCC
>CAYJHY010000413.1:0-1938 GCA_964369875.1 uncultured Mailhella sp. | reverse complement strand
GTTTGCGTTGCAAACGCTCCATAAGCCCTTGCAAAATGAATTTTGCAGAGGTCTTTATTATGTCAATTTAGACGTGTTCACATAAAAAAAATCTTTCCTTCTCTTTTCTTGCCAAAAGGTTGAAGATAGGCTAAAACTACTTTTATGAAACAATATGACGGATTAGCACTATTTTCAGGCGGTTTGGACAGTATTTTGGCCGCCCGATTAATGATGGAGCAGGGCAAGAAGATTTTGTGTTTACATTTTACTTCGCCCTTTTTTGGTGATGCACGTAATGTTCCCAAATGGGAAAAGAAATACGGCTTGGAAATTGAGGCAGTCAGCCTTGATGAAGATTATTGCAATATGTTGATTGCAGGGGGGGCGCACGGCTTTGGCAGTGTTATAAACCCTTGTGTTGACTGTAAAATACTTATGATGCGTGCGGCGAAAAAGCTTATGTCTACCTATGGGGCAAAGTTTTTGGTTTCGGGCGAGGTGCTTGGGCAACGCCCCATGTCTCAAAGACGTGATACCTTGAATGTTATTCGCCGTGATGCTGATGTTAAGGATGTGCTTTTGCGTCCTTTATGCGCCAAGCATATGGATCCTTTACCCATAGAACTTTCGGGTGAAGTAGATCGTTCTAAACTCCTTGGTTTTTCGGGGCGTGGACGTAAAGATCAGCTTGCTTTGGCCAAACATTTCGACTTACAAGAAATCCCCACGGCTGCGGGGGGCTGTATGCTGACGGAAAAAGAAAATGCCAGACGCTACTTGAAACTTATTCAGGAAATACAAAGTCCTACACCGTCAGATTTTCACCTCAGTCATTTGGGGCGTCAACTTTGGTATGGAAAACATTGGCTGGTTATCGGAAGAAACCAGTCGGATAACGAAGCCATTCCCCAACATTCCTTGCCTACAGATTATATTTTCAGAGTAGGCGATTTCCCCGGGCCTTTGGCGGTGGGAAGATGCATGGGCGAGCGTCCGAGTACCCTTGAAAATTCCCTTTGGGCGCCGGAAGAGTTGGAAAAAGCGGCGGCTTTGGTGGCCAGCTATTCCAATAAAGCCGTAAAATCCTTTGAAACAAGCGGTAAAACCATTCGAGTAAAGATTTTTCATAACGGAGAATTACAAGAAATTATGGTGGAACCCAAACGAGAAAGCCTTTATACGGAACCCACTTGGGAAGAAACCCAAAAGGAACTTGTGGCCATTAAAAAAGCCCAAACCGAACGCACGGGTGATGGGAAGTAACATGTAGCCTTTTAAAGAATTTTTCGAACCGTAATGCTATTTTTTAGATAAACAGTAGGTATTATACTATGATATCTGTATGCGCTATATTTAGAAAATAAAATTTAGTATAGAAAATAATGTTGCTTTTTCAGGAAAGGGAGAGTTTGAGAGGGAAAACCTTATTTTTGGCTCAAAAATAGGGTTTTCCCTTTCAAAAAAAATCCTTACTACTAATAGTCTTGACATAAAAGTTAAACGTACCTATTTTCTTTGAGCCTTGAAGTTTCGGGCAATAGGTAAAATTAGCGAGGAATGTATGAATTCTAAAAAAGATATCCAAAACGAAGAGTTACACGAAGAACAAGAAAATATGCAAACCCAAGAAGAAGCAAGCGCGCCTGAGCTTAACGGTGAAAATTGTCGTGCTTTGATTTGCCCTGAGTGTGACGTGCATAAAGAAGCCGAGGGTATACGTTTACGTGCTTTGGCGGAAATGGAAAACTTCAAAAAACGTTTACAAAAGGAAAGAGACGAACAGATGGCCTTTGCGGCGGAATCTGTTTTGGCGGACTTGTTGCCTTCCCTTGATAACCTTGACTTGGCTTTGCAGTACGGTAGTAAAGATGAAGCCTGTCAAAACACCCTTATGGGTGTGGAAATGACCAGAAAACTTTTGATTGACGCCATTAAAAAACATGGCCTTGAAATTGT
>CAYJHY010000412.1:0-1941 GCA_964369875.1 uncultured Mailhella sp. | reverse complement strand
CCCATGTACATGCGTTCTTTACCTGAACTTGGAAAAAATCTGGGCTCCAGCCTCAGAGAAGATACAGACAGTCTTGGCTTTATCGCCCCAGTTTTTGACACCACATGTACTTTTGATAACGATAAATTACATTTTACCACCACTGAAGAAACACTCTTGCCAAATTTTTTGCAAAATAGCTCACACCTTGTTTTTCGTTATAACGCCGTAGGCATGGAACCGACGCTTACAAAAAATTGCCTTCTAGGTATCGACACCAACAAAAATGAAAATAAACAAATCCCGATAGTTTCAGGGGAAATTTATGCTCTTTACAATCAAGCGGAAGGTATTATTTTCAGAAGACTTTTACACGATTTTGAAGACGACACCTACCTTATTTGTTACGAAGAAAGTAAATTCCCAAACAATAAAATCAGCCTTGTAAATCTTAGAAAAAGAATTATCGGAAAATTGGCATGGGTTTTACACACCTATTAAACAATAAAGCCTTATTCTTTACAGGCCTTCTAAAAATTTAACCATTGAAAAGTTTTCAAACGAGACTATTATGCACACGTTTTTTATTAAATCAGCCGGCATTCTCGCCGTCTTGTCAGTAACCATGACCGCTTGTAAAGATTCTTCTTCGGCAGAAATACAACCTCAAATAACCATTGAAAAAGAAATCGAAAAAGAAGTCGAAAAAGAAATCATAGACAAATGGGAAATGCGTTCCGACAACGAATGGTACCCCCTCTACCAAAGACTTAAAGCAGATGACATTTACGGAGAAGATGTTGATCTTTATTTCCAACAACTTGAAGGAAAGTTTTCTCAAAAACCCATGGGAATGAAAGTTACCGAGCTTTATAAAATAAAAAACCGTCCAAAAAGACCAAGCACCACAACCCCTCCCCCAAAAGACACAACCCCAAACCCCACCGGCATTCCCCGCCCTTGGTATAAAGGCTTTGTAACCGACGACATTGCAAAGCAATGTAAGACCTTTATCGAAAACAACAAGGCTGCCTTTGATTACGCTCAAAAAAAATATAATATCCCCGTTGAAGTTCTTTCCGCCCTGCTCTTTGTGGAAACCAGACATGGTGATTATTTGGGAGAACATAATCCCCTTATCAATCTCGCAAGCATGAGTCATTCCACCAACATGACCCAGATTCCGGACTATATCAAAAAACTTCCTTTGGCAAAGGAACAAAAAGACTGGATTCATACAAAAATGAAAGAAAAGTCAGATTGGTCATTTTCAGAACTAAAAGCACTTATCCTCTATTGCAGAGAAAACAATATAGACCCTATGAAAACTCCGGCATCTGTCTATGGGGCATTGGGTTATGGTCAGTTTATGCCAAGTAATATCCCAAAATTTGCAGTAGATGGCAATAACGATAACATCATTAACCTATTCCAACCGGCAGACGCCATCGTCAGCACCGCCAATTATCTCTATAAGCATGGCTGGAATAAGAAAAATATGACTTTAAAAGATAAAATAAAAGTTATTAAACGTTATAACTATTCCACAACCTATGCCCAAACCATCTTGGCATTATCCGTTCTTACCGAAAAGCAACGCAAAGAAACAAGTTCTAAATAAGAGGAAAACATGGCAGACAAAAATATTGCTTTCAAATCCATTGGTGCGCAAAACTTTCTTTTGCCTGCTCCCGTTCTTCTTGTCGGTAGCTACATGAAAGCTAACGCACAAAGCGCTGACAGCCAAGAACAAAGCGAGCGAAAACCCAATATTATGACTGTCGCTTGGGCTACCATCTGCTCTGCTCAGCCTCCTGCACTTCTTATAGCCGTCAGAAGCGCACGCGAAACCCATAAAGCTATTTTAGAACACCAAGCCTTCACTATCAACATTCCCGACTCAAGTATTTTGGCGGAAGTTGACTACGCCGGCATCTTTTCAGGCATTAACGAAGACAAAAT
>CAYJHY010000411.1:0-1968 GCA_964369875.1 uncultured Mailhella sp. | reverse complement strand
TTGGTTTTTCAGGAAGGGGGAGGGTTTGGGAGGGGGAAAACTCATTTTTGCCTCAAAAATGGGGTTTCCCCTTCCCTAAAAATTATCAAAATGAATATAATACTATGAAAAAAAAATATTTCTATCGTTCCTTTGACAGTTGGCTAAAATCCCTTTGCGGAGAAAAAGTTCAAAAAATACCCTTGGATGCCCACGCAGATTGTCCCAATCGTGACGGGAGTATCAGTCGTGGCGGTTGTACTTTTTGCAACGCCCAAGGTTCAGGGTCGGGACTTATGGGAAAAGGCCTTAATCTTACGGAACAGTGGCAATTTTGGCGTGAAAAATTTGCAAAATCCGATCGTCTAAAAAATACCCACCTTTTTCTCGCCTATATGCAGTCTTTCAGTAATACCTATGGTAGTGCAAAGCGTCTGAGAATAATCACCAACGAATTGCAAACCTTGCCCCAAATTGCAGGGGTGTCCCTCGGCACAAGGCCTGACTGTATCGATGATGAAAAACTGCGCATCCTTGGCAAATTGCCTTGGGATAACACCTGGCTTGAATATGGTGTGCAATCCATGCATGACAGAACCTTGGAAAAAATTAAACGTGGGCACAATGCCGCGTGTTCCAAAGAGGCTATTATAAAAACTCACGAACACGGAATAAAAGTATGCGTGCATCTTATGGCCGGTCTTCCTAACGAAACACCTGAAGACTTTTTAGACACCCTTGAGCAAGTTTGTGCTCTTCCCGTTGACGGAATAAAAATGCATGGTCTTTATATTTGTAAAGGGACAGAGCTTGAAAATGAGTATTTACGTGGGGAATATAAACCCATGGAACAAGGCATTTATGAAGAACTTATCGCAAACGCTCTCACCAAAATTCCCTCACATATCACCATACACAGGCTGTGTGCAGATCCGGGAGCTGATGAGCTGGTGGCGCCTGCTTGGGCAAATCAAAAAGGTCATGTGATCAGAAATATAGAAGAAATCTTACACTTGCAAAACGAATGGCAAGGTTGTAAAGCCGACGCAGCGGAGCAAAATCCTTTTTAATTGTGTTATTTTATTTTGTTTTTTGGGAGGGGGGAACCCACTTTTTGAAGCACCTTGAAATGACGCTAAATTTCGCTTTGCTCAATATTAGCCGGGCATTTTACCCCTCCCAAGAATAAGTAAATTGGAATGAAGTGCAATCAGTTATAACTACTGTTATTGTTAACTTGCAAAACTATCTGTTATTTTGTAATATACGGTAAAGGTTTTTTGAAACTTTGCTCAAAGCCTCTTACTTTCCTCAAATGTTTCTAATATATTTCCCTTTCCTTTCAGAATATGAGTTATAACAAAGCGAGTTGAATTATGCAAAATACAAATACTATAGACTATAAACTCACAGAAATTGACAAAAAAGTACTCGATATTATCCAAAGTAAATTTCCGCTTGAATCACGACCATATCTGAGTCTGGCAAATCAAGTGGGGATTAGCGAAGAAGACGCCTTTGCCTGTGTAAGCAACCTTAAAAAAGTTGGCATTATCCGTCGACTTGGTGCTAACTTCCAATCAAATAAACTGGGCTTTCGCTCAACCCTTTGCGCGGCTAAAGTATCTCAAGAAAAATTGGACTGTTTTATTCAAGAAGTGAATTCTCGTAAGGGTGTTACTCATAACTATCTAAGAAAACATGAATATAATATTTGGTTTACTCTTATTGCGCCGTCTTTGGAATCAGTGCAAGAGCAATTGGCAGACATAACAGCGAAAACAGGAGTTGAAATTCTCAATCTTCCCGCTGTAACGCTTTACAAAATTAAAGTTGATTTTCCTATGCAAGAAGAATAGTTTTTATCCCATTTGAGCCTAAACTTTTTATGGAAATAACCGAAAAAGTGTATAAGTGCGTTCTTAAACCACGATGGAGTTGTTATGAAAACTATATCTAGTCTATGCAGTATATCTCTGCTTTTTTCTT
>CAYJHY010000410.1:0-1969 GCA_964369875.1 uncultured Mailhella sp. | reverse complement strand
TACAAAAATATGTTCAATTAGAAGATTTTAGTCCGCAAGCGAAGCTTTTGGCGATTTTCTCTGTGGAAGATGTTTTGCGTGAAGAAAGTGTGGAAATAGTCAAGAAACTTAAAGCGTCGGGCATACGCCCTTACTTACTGAGCGGTGACCAAAGGCAAAGTGTGTTGCGTATCGCAAAGCTTGTGGGCATTGAAGAAAGTGCATGTATTGCCGAAGTGTTACCCGTGGATAAAGAAAAGCGCATTCGAGAATTACAGGCTGAAGGAAAGGTTGTGGCCATGGTAGGGGATGGGATAAACGACGCCCCCGCACTTGCCAAGGCTGATGTGGGCATGGTCATGGGAAATGGCATGGATATTGCTATGGAAGCAGGGGATGTGGTGCTTCTTGGGGGCATAGCGGGGCTTGGTCAATGTTTACAATTGAGCCGTGCCACTATCAAAAATATCCGTCTCAGTTTGTTTTGGGCCTTTGCTTATAATATCATGCTGATTCCCGTGGCGGCAGGACTGCTTATGATTTTTGGCGGCCCCGGTCTTTCTCCTATGCTTGCAGGCGCGGCCATGGCGTTTTCCTCTGTATCGGTGGTGTTGAATTCCTTACGGTTGAGGAATATTGAGGTTTAGCTTTTATTTCAAAAAAGATTCTGAAAATTCTCATCTTGTCAATTTTGCCAATATTGATTATAAAGGGGGTGCATTTTTATGAGGCACAAAATGGGTGCGTCTCACCTTTATAAACAAAAAGGTTATTATGAAGTTATCGGATTTTGAAAAGGAAGTGGAAGAAAAGGCCAAAGTTCTTGCTAAAGAGAAGAAGTTCACGGCATGGGTGCATGCCATGCGTTTGCGCACTTTACCTTTGTCTTTGTCTGCTTTGGTGCTTGGCGGAAGCTTTGCTTTGATGGCGGGAATTTTTTCGCCTGTGATTTGTTTTTTAAGTTTGCTCACGGGGATATTGTTGCAAATTTTATCAAATTTTGCCAATGACTACGGAGACGGCACCAAGGGAACAGACGGTGAAACAAGGGTTGGGCCCGCACGCATGATAGCCAGTGGACTTATTTCTCAAAAGGAAATGTTGACGGGTATAAAAATTACGGTGGGCTTGCTTGTTGTTTGTATATTGCTTTTGCTTTTCTGTAGTTTCGGGAATAATCTTACCAAATGGCTGATTTTTGGCGTGCTTGGGATCGCTTCTATTGTGGCGGCCATGGCTTACACTATGGGGAAAAATCCCTATGGCTATAGGGGAAAAGGGGATTTATATTCCTTTATTTTCTTTGGCCCTGTGGCGGTTTTGGGTTCTTATTTTTTGTATGGTGATAATTTTTCTTTTGCGCCCTATTTTCCGTCTATTTCAGCGGGGCTTTTGTCCAGTGCGGTGCTTAATGTCAATAATATACGCGACATGAAAAGCGACGCTATCCATGGGAAGAATACTTTGGCTTTGCGCCTTGGAGAGAAAAGCGCAAGGCAGTATCACCTTGTACTGGTTTCCTGTGCGATGCTTTTATGGGCAGGACAACTTGCCATAATGCACGGCTTTGGTGCAGTTCTTTTACTTGTTTTTGGTTTGCCTGTGATGCGTAGTGCTGTGGTGGTTTCAAAAAGTTATGACCATACGGTGCTTGATAAACAATTGAAAATAACCGCCATAGGCACTGGTTTTTTCCATTTAGTGCTTTCTTTTGTATTGCCTGTTTTGTAGAAACGCTATGTTTTTATTTGATTTTTAGAAAAAGAAATGCTAATGGGTTTTGAACGTTTGTAATATGCAAGCGAATTAATATGCTCACTTATCCATTTCAAAGTGTTTGTTTCTTGGTAAAGATGTTTTAGGTTCAGAGATTTTTTACTTATCATGTCTATAAAAGGGCTCCCTTGTTATGTTTTGGACGAGTTTGTGAAACATAATAACGGAGTTTTTTTATGCAATGGCTATTTAAAAGGGAACGGCTTTTTGTGCG